>JBJXGJ010000123.1:0-4383 GCA_046153805.1 Ferruginibacter sp.
CCAACATTATCACAACCGTACTACATTGCAGACATCATTATTCTAACAAACCGCCGTATGCCGAACGGCACGTACGGTGGTGTGAGAGGACAGTAGGGGAAATAATCCCCTACTTCCTACTCGATTATCGAAATTTCTAAAAGTTTCGAGTAACTTTTAAATACAGTGTTCCGTCCTGGCGGGGTTTTCACAAACCTAATCTATAAATTACGAAGAAAACTTGCTGCGAAACCCCGGCGCATAATAGAGCGTTATATTTTTCTTTAATTTTAAAAATATTAAGATGAAAAAAATACTTTTTATAATACTTGTTTTGTTTTCTGTTTTTATTAAAAATTCATATTCACAAACAACGGGAGTTCCAGACACGCTTGATTATTTGCAAACAATTGTGGCAAATAAGTCCCAGTATATAGGGCAGCCATTTTCTTCTTTATTAAATAATTTGCAAATACAAATAAAATTGTTCCAACCATTTGCAGCTATACATTATGATAAGAATAAAGAAACATCCACCTCTTTTGCTTTTTATTTTCCAAGTAATGCTGATGCACTCTATTTAACATTTCCAAAATTAGAAATATATTGGTTGCCATATCTAAATAAGGATTTGTCGAATATTATTCGACAAAACAATAATAATAGAGGTCAATGGAATTCAGAAGCAATACTATTATATTCTACTGGTATTATTGCTGATATTCAAATAAGGGAATAATAAATATCTATTATCATCTTTGTCTTCGTTTAAATATATATTGTTATTCACTATATGTGCGCAAATGTTGTTAATGTACTGTTTACAACATTGCGTTTGGCAATATGGTGGCAGACGGAAGCCCAATGAGCATTTAGTTCGCTATTGGGCATTTGTTCGGGCTTGACAAACATCGCTGAACATTAGTTCTTAATATTTATCTTTAACAAAAAGCCAAGCAGCGGTTTCAGGCGGACGGGAATTCTAATGCCACACCTGCACAAAGCCCTTTCGTTGGGCGCAAATTTTAAAGAACGTTACTTTTGAAGATTTTTCGTAAATTTATGACATGGAAATTAGAGAACTAATCACAATTGACAACGAAATACTCGGCGGGCAGACTGTCTTTAAGGGAACTCGTGTGCCTGTTGAATCTTTATTTGATCATCTTGAGGCGGGCATTTCTTTGGACGCCTTTCTCGAGGACTTTCCAACTGTGACGAAAGAACAAGCAATCGCATTATTAGATTGGGCTAACAAATTATTCAATACAAAAAACTTAGACCAACTTTATGCGTCTGTTGCTTGATGAAAATCTACCTAAACGTCTCAAACTCGATTTTCCTGAACATGAAATTTACACAGTACGTGACAAGGAGTGGAACGGTATAAAAAATGGTGAGCTTTTAAAGCTTTTGATTGAAAATAACTTTGATGCACTTTTAACCTTCGACAAAAACTTACAGCACCAACAAAATTTCATAAAATATACAATAGCCGTATTTGTATTATCAGCAAAGATTAACAGCTACGAGGAATTGACCAAGTTAACACCGAGGATTAAAGTATATCTGAATAATGCTCCACTTCCAATTGGGGGAATTGTTATTGCTTCGGAATAAATCTGCGCCCAACATTGGGTTTGCTGCAAGGCTGGCTGGACATTGGAGCAATGGTCATTTTATCGCTGTTGTGCTTCATCTGGGCTGGACCAACGTTGTTGAGCTTTTGTTTGTTAATTTGTAGTTTTATATCTTTAATTAGCAGCGGTTCCGGGCGGACCAGCAATGAATTCCAGCCCTGCACAAAGCCCTTTCGTTGTAGGCAATTTGTTGACACTTCACTATGAAAAAGTATATACTCCCAATAATTGTAGTAGTAATGTATCCCCTCTACCAACCCCATCATTTTTTATTTAAGGATGCCGGATAATTTTGGGGCAGCAGTTGCTCTATAGCATTTATTTTATGGTCGTTAATATTTTCAAAAACGTATGTAAGCCATTGGATGGGATTTACATTATGGAGTTTACAAGTAGCAAATAAACTATAGAGCATTGCACTTCTGCCTGCAGCTTCGTGGTTGCCCGCAAACAAATAATTTTTACGACCGATGGCTACGGGCCGTATGCTGTTTTCTATTAGGTTATTATCTATTTTTAAATTACCGTCATCCATGTATACTTTTAACTTATCCCATCGGGCAAGTGTGTATTGTAAAGCCATGCCTAACGGGCTTTTGGGAAGACTGTTGAGGAGTTGCGTTTGTAGAATTTGATGCAGAGCTGTTAGTATTGGTGCGGCATTTTGCATCCGGTAGTTTTTTATTTCATTAGCACTGTAATTATTTTCTGCACAATGCTTTTCTACTGCATACAGCAATTGTATTTGTGTAAGCACTTCGCTTGCTTTTGCATTATCAAAACTTTGGGCATCTATAAATTTACGCCTTGCATGTGCCCAGCAATTTAAGGTGGTAATGCCTTCCACATCATCAAACTGATTGTAGGCAGCATACCCATCTGTCTGCAGATAGCCTTGATAATTTTTCAATGTTTCCTTTGGCCACTCTGCGGCACGACCTGTTTGGTATTTAAACAATACCTGTCTGCTCTTGGTGTTGTAATATATCCAGAAATAGCCCTGATGCGTTGTACCCTTTTTTGTTTTGTCTAAAACCTTTATCGGTGTTTCATCTACACTTAAATAGTTTGTGCCTAGCACCTGCCGCTCGTGTGCCTGGTAGAGCGGCTCTATTAAGTGGCAGCCTTGCTTAAACCAATTATTAACGGTGTTATCTTCTAATGTTATTTTTTGTCGGCTAAACATTTGCATTTGCCTGTAAATGGGTAAGTGATCTATGTATTTACTTACCATCAGGTGCGCTAATAAGGATGCTCCTACATAACTTTTGGCAATGGGCATGTTAGGTAATTTGGCTATTACACGTTTTGCCTGTGTGCCGTCTGAGTCGGGTTTTATATACTCTGGTCTAATGTATTTTTTTACATACAGTTCGCCTTGCTGGTACTCTAATATTTCTGTTACCTCTTGGCCTACTGCGGTTAAACCTGTTACATCTTCTGTAGGTGTTAAGATAATTTCTTCTCTGCGTAAGTTTGCCGGTAATGGTTTACGACCGGGGTGGTTTACTCTTACTACAGTTTGTTTTACTTCATGGGCTTTTACATGTTTGGTGCTTTCTATAACTACCTCAGCTATTCTGTCGTTTTCAAATAAGGTGGTTTGCTGTTCGTTACTGTTTGGGTTGAGCGTAAACTTCTCCTGCTTGCCACTGAAAATAAATTTTTGTAATTCGAGTAGCTGTAGCTGTAGTAAATTTATTTTTTGAGACTGAAGATCGTTAACCTCCTCATGCTTAGCAATTATTATTTGAAAGTGGCCAATGGCTTTTTTCTGATCATCAATTACTACTAATAATTGCTCATACAAGCTTTTATAATCGGTATGTTGTGTGCTATTAATGATGGGGCAAAGATAGCCAATTGTAACTGCTTTAAACACTTATTGTCATTGGCTTTAAGCAGTATTTTTACACACTTGTGGTATATCTTTTTTTGTGCTGTATTGATTTTAAAACAATGCCTTGCAGAATGTGTTGCAACTCCATATTGGTGAGTAAAATATCCTTATTGTTTTGGTTGGTACTGGGCATTTCAAAAGTACCTTTTTCCAACCGCTTTTCATACAAGGCAAAACCATCTTTATCCCATTGCAATAATTTAATTTGGTTGTGCCGTTTGTTTATAAACACAAATACATCGCCCAATAAAATATTTTTATGCAATTCATTTTGCACTAGACCACACAAGCCATAGCAGCCTTTGCGCATATCTACCATTTTATTATAAAAATAATAACGCTGGTGGCAATGAAGGTGCAGCATTTAATTCAATAAGTTTTTTAGGTAATCAACAGGTGGTAGCGTTGCAAAATTAACCTGCGTGCCGTTTGTAAAAAAAATACTCATCGGTACAGTTGGTATTACCGGTGACATTTTTATAAAATTGCTCTGTTGTGGCTGCAACTTTTTTTGCCAGTAATAATATTGATGAACTTTTAGTTGATGGTTATTACAATAATCAACTACCGTTTGTCCGCTTACCTTACAGGCTGCAATATGTGTCTCCATTGTTTGAGACAAACTCAATTCCTTTGTTTCCATTAATGCAAAGATTCTTCGCATTAATTTTAATGCAAACATGGGGTTGGTAGAGAGGATACAAAAGTAGGTGTTAGTTTTTTATAATCAAAATATCGTTTTTGATAGTCCATTTTATCCACTAGCGACGTCGCTTTGCAGCTATGGGGCTGCAAGCTAGTCCCTGTGGATAAAACTATCTTTTTTATACTTCAAGGAAGTATGGTAGTGAGATTTTTTTGTCA
>JBJXGJ010000136.1:0-8295 GCA_046153805.1 Ferruginibacter sp.
TACAAATGAAAGCCCAGCTAAAAGAAAAAATAAATGGAGGCTTAACGGGACAAACATTTTTATTTACCGGTACACTTGCAAAATTAAAAAGGGCCGATGCAGAAGCAATGGCAGAAGCACTTGGCGGAAAAATTTTAAGCGGAGTAAGCAGTAAGCTAAATTACCTTATCGTAGGGGAAGATGCTGGGAGCAAATTAGAAAAAGCAAAAAAAATAGCATCAATAAATATTATTAGTGAGGATGATTTTATAGCACTAGTATCTTCCTAAAACTTCGCAAGTGGTAATAGGAGTTTTGATACGTTTAGGTGCATTTATTTGCAATTGAAGAGCTAAAGGTTAAACAATAAAATATGATAGAAAAAAGCACACTACAGTTTCTTACCGATCTTAAAAAGAACAACACAAAAGAGTGGTTTGATGCCAATAGAAAAAGATATGAAGCAGCAAAAGAAGATGTGCAAAACATCACAGAGAAATTGATTACTTCAATTGGTAAGCATGATGAAGATATTGCAGAATTACAGGTAAAAGAATGTACATTTCGGATAAACAGAGATGTGCGTTTTTCTAAAAACAAAGCACCTTATAAAAGCAATATTTCTGCTATTTTTTCTAAAGGTGGAAAGAAAGCTGACACGGCGGGGTTTTATATGCACATTGAACCAGGTGGTGCTTTTGTAGCTGCAGGCTATTGGAGTCCTGAGGCAAAAAAACTTGCCAGTGTCCGTCAGGAAATTGACTACAATCTTGATGAGTTTAAAAAGATTTTAAGTGCTAAAAAATTTAAGGAAATCTTTGCTGAGGGGCTTTCTAAAGATGATACTTTGCGACGACCACCGAAAGGCTATGACGAAGAGAACCTTGCAGTAGAATTTTTAAAGTTGAAAAGTTTTATCGTAACAAAAAAATTAACGGATGCTGATTTGATGGACAAGAATTTTGAAAAAAAAATCGTGGCTATTTTCACGGCAGTAAAACCCTTTTTGGATTTTTTAAATACTGCTGACTGATTGTATTGAAGGGTGGCTATAAGAACAAAGAGGGGAAGGAGAAGAAAGTAGGTAGGAAAAAATCTATTCGTGTGACTCATCACCGAAATTATTATAGACTCTGTGAATGCCATCTTTCATCAACTCAGTCTTAAAATTTAGAATTAACCCATTCTTTAAATTTAATAAGGCCAATTGTGTTTTCAATTGTTTAAAATATACTGGATGTAACGGAAATACCGACTTCAATTCAACAACTATTTTATTATCAATAAGCAAATCTAATTTGTATGCATTTTCAATATGTAAATCTTCATAGGTTATAGGTAGCACTAATTGTCTATGGGTAAGTATTCCTACTTTTTGTAATTCGTAATGTAATATTTCTTCATACACTTTTTCAAAACAGCCAGGGCCAATCTTTGAATGTATTTTAATTGCAAGCCCAATTATTTTCTTAATAAGTTCCTCTGTTTCCATTTGATTTAAAAGTTTGATAAGTTGAGGCTAATTGCAATAGGCTGGAAGAAAAAAGTAGTATCCGTACCTTGCTTTTTTGGCGTCATCCTTTAATTAATTAATTGGCTAAAAGCCAAAAAGAAAAAAAGCCAAAAAAAGAAATGAAGGAAAAATAATAGGTACTTATTGTTCCTATTTTCTTTTCAAACCTATAACTTATTCAAAAAAATCTCTACTCCACCCCCCTGCGCATCCCGCCATTATTCTCATCTTTTAATAAAATGCAAATTTCTTTCAACTGGTTTATTACTTTATCGGATGTAGCATAGTCTTTTTTTGTTTTCGCCTATTTCCGCATCTCAGTTAAAAGGTCCAGCACATTCCTTAATTTACGATTTTATTTTTTATCTAATAAATTTATGGCTAAAAGCTAAAAAAGAAAAAGGCAAAAAAAGATCTGTCGACTCATCGTGTGTTTTTGCTTCATTAACGTTTTACCAAAACAATACCTGGGCTAAAAGCCAAAAAGAAAAAAGAATGAACAGGAATAGCTACATATTGTTCTTGTTTTCTTCTTAAGCTTTTCGCCTATTCAGTCAAAAACTCTCTACTCCATCCCCCAATTCATCTCCCCATTCTTTTCATCTTTCAATACAATACCAATTTCTTTCAACTGGTTTCGTATTTTATCAGATGTAGCAAAATTTTTTTTCGTTTTCGCCTCTTTGCGAATCTCAATTAAAAGATCCAACACACGGCTCAGTTTACACTACTATTTTCTTACTAGTCGATTCAATGGCTAAAAGCCAAAAGAAGAAAAAGAATGAAAAATAATAGGTGCTTATTGTTCTTATTTTCTTTTTAAGCTTATAGCTTATTCAAAAAAATCTCTACTCCACCCCCTGCACATGTCGCCATTATTCTCATCTTTTAATAAAATGCAAATTTCTTTTAACTGGTTTATTACTTTATCGGGTGTAGCATAGTCTTTTTTTGTTTTCGCCTATTTCCGCATCTCAGTTAAAAGGTCCAGCACATTGCTTAATTTGCAATCTTATTTTTTAACTTTTGGATTTAATTCCATTTTAATAAAATACAAATTTTTATAACATTGTGCAGCATAACTATTTTTATTTGAAATATGTGTATTATATTTTGCAATAAAATATGGCAATATGAATTTTGGAAAGAAATTGAAAGATATAAGAAAGTCAAATGATTTAAGCCAACAGGATATGAGTGAAATATTGTTTACAACCCAAGGTAATTATCGCATTTTTGAAACTAACATAAGAAAACCATCTATTAATCAATTAAAAATACTAACAGAACATTTTAATTTAGATGCAAATTTTTTACTTCCAAATAATGAAGAACAAGTCGTAAATTTTAATGACCAAAGCTCTTGCAATATTGCAGCTTTGAAAGCTGAAAATTATTATTCAATTTCATCGGATAAAATCGCAGATATAGAAAACAAATTAAACCTAATTATTTCTAAATTATAGAAGATAAAATATTTAGCGGTGTCCTACAAGTTTTAATAAATTTCTTATTTGGAGCTCTTAACTACCATGTGTTTACATATTTTTAACCCTAAACAATTATTAAGAAAAAAAATTAGTTATCAATTTATTATTAGGTTTTAGCGTTAATTTCATGGCACTCACTAGAAAATAATCCTATCACATTTTTCAATAGCCCTATCATTTTGATAGGATTTTATTACTTTTATGATAGGATAACACATGAACATCAGACAGCAGAAAATACTAAGCATCATTCAAAAGCTGCAACCGATTTCAATATCGGAGATAGGTAATGCATTAGCTGAAAACATCTCTACACCCACTTTGAACCGAGCATAAAGTTCGTTAAAACAAAATGGCTATTTCACTGTTACAGGTAAAGGTCCAAGCCTAAAATATTCAATAGCCATTAATGCAATGAACTTTGCAGTAATTGATGCAGATGAGTATTTTAAAGTAGATATTGAAGATAGATATGTAATTGAAAAATTTAACCGAAACGTTTTCAAACAAATTGCTTCATCAGAAATCTTCACTAATGCAGAAAATAAATTATTAGAAAGTGCCACCACAGTGTTTGTACAAAAAAGAAAAGGCTTAAATAAAATTGCGTTTAAAAAAGAGTTTGAACGTTTAATGATTGAACTCTCATGGAAATCATCTCAAATAGAAGGCAACACATATACCTTACTGGATGCAGAGCAATTACTAAAATACGATATCGCTTCCGCACAGTACAGCAAAGAAAAAAGTATCATGCTTTTAAATCACAAAGAAACTATTGAATACAGTTTTGAGAACAAAGAAGATTTTAAAAAGATAAGCCTTTCTAAAATAATTGATATTCATTCATTACTTACCAAAAAGCTAGCTGTTTCCAAAAATGTGAGAACAAGACTTGTTAGAACTACAGGTACAAAATACTTACCACCAGATAATGAGTTTATAATAAAAGAAGCATTAGATGAAATGTGCGCTTTAATAAATAACAGAAAAAATATTTATGAAAAAGCCTTTCTTGCTATTTTATTAATAGGTTATATTAAGCCATTTGAAGATGGCAACAAACGAACAGCCCGTTTGGTTGGCAATGCAATTTTACAAGCTTATAATTGTTGCCCATTAAGCTATAGAAGCGTAACTGTAGCAGAATATAAAAAAGCGATGCTACTTTTTTGTGAAATAAACAATCTTACATCTTTTAAAAAGATATTTACAGACCAATACTTATTTGCAGTCGAAAATTATCTTTAGTCGATACGATTTCAAAGCTTCTTCTCAAAAAACATCGCATTCTCCTCAGGATTAAAATAGTATGGTTCTATCTCATAAAACCCATGCTTTTTATAAAGATTTATAGCGGGAGTCATATTGGCGAGGGTATCTAATCTTATTAAATCGTAGTTCAATAGTTTTGCGGCATCTAATGCTTTTTCCAACAGCATAGTTCCGCCGCCACTTTTGCGGATAGTTGGTTGTATGTACATTCTCTTTAGCTCCGCAATACCCTCTCCTTTTTTGCGGATGGCAACACAACCGATAAATTCATCTTCATGTTGCAACAAAAAGATACCGCCGGTGGGCTCACTGTACATCTCTTTTAGCTGTAGCAATTCTTCTTCAAAGTTTTGAAAACTCAAATCAATATTGAGCCACTCAGCATATTCTTTAAACAATGCAGACGCAGCAGCGTATTCAGTTTCCGTATGTACAGTTATAATTTTAAACATTTTTTGTCTGTTTATTTGCAAGAAAAACTCCTCCAAATATCAACAACCCTGCAAGTATTTTATAGGCCGATAATTCTTCACCCAAAAAGCCGATGGCTAAAGCCGCCGCAAATAAGGGCTGGGTATAAATATAATTACCAGAAATAGCAGCACCGAGATTTTTGATACCATAAATATTAAACAGATAAGCACAAAATGTTCCCGGTATGGCAATCATACCAAGCGTAAAATATTCCTTATTGCCGTAAATTGCCCAGTTTATCTCAGAAAACTCGTGCCAGCAAAAGGGAAGTATAATAAAAAAGCCCACAGAAAAAACATTGCGCAACACAGCAACTGGATTGTACTCCAGCATCAGCGGCTTTACAAGTACAAAGTAAAAAGTATAAGAAACTGCATTTAAAATTATAAGCAAGTCACCCAGCACTACATCTCCGGGGTTACCAGATCGATCCTTCGCCAGTATCAAAACCATTGCACCACCAATACCCAAGGCGAGCCCAATTAATTTATTATTAGTAAGTCTTTCTTTTAATACCCAAGCAGCAATAAACGTAATTAATATGGGTGTAATGAGTAACAGGAGCGAAGCATGTATAGAATAAGTGAGCGATAAGCCCTTAATAAATGCAAGCTGGTTAATTGCTATGCCTGTGATGGCACACATGATAAACTTTCCCCAATCCTTTTTTTGAATCCGTTTTTTTTGTTTATTAAAAATATACAATACCCACAACAGGATTGCTGTAACTCCCACACGAATTAAGTTTAACCCAAACGGCTTTAAAAACCCACCGCTTATTAAGTACTTGACCGTAGTAAAATTGAGTGCAAAAAATATATTCGTTACTAAGAGTGCAAGGTGAGCTTTTGTTTTTGTTGTCAATATCACATATTTAAAGAAGCGCAAAAATAAAAAGAACCTTTCATAATAAGGGATTCAATATATACCGTGCATCAGCAATGGTATTTATTTACCTTTGAAGCCGAATTAAAAATATTATGAGCGAACAACATTTATCTGAACAGGAAATTATTAGACGAGAAAAACTGGTGGAACTACAGAAAGTGGGAATAGATCCGTACCCTGCAGCTTTATATCCCGTAAATACATCTGCGGCAGCTATTAAAGAACATTACAAGGGCGAAGAGAACAAAGCCGACTTTGCAGATGTGTGCGTGGCAGGCCGTATAATGAGTGTGCGTGACATGGGAAAGGCAAACTTTGCGGTGCTGCAGGATGGTAGTGGTAAAATACAATTTTATATAAAGCAAGATGATATTTGCCCCGGCGAAGACAAAAGCATGTACGCTAGCGTATGGAAAAAACTTATTGATATCGGTGATTTTATCGGTGTGAAAGGATACGTTTTCACCACAAAAACTGGTGAAACATCTATACATGTAAAAGAATTTTCTATTCTAAGCAAATCACTAAGACCATTACCTATTGTAAAGGAAAAAGACGGTGAAACTTATGATGAAGTAACAGACCCAGAGTTTCGTTACCGCCAGCGTTATGCAGATTTAATTGTGAACCCAGGCGTGAAAGAAGTATTTATTAAGCGTACAAAAATGATGAACGCCATTCGTGCTTTTTTAAATGACCATGGTGCATTGGAAGTGGATACGCCTGTGTTGCAGAGCATTCCAGGTGGTGCAGCTGCTCGTCCTTTTAGTACACACCATAATGCATTGGATGTGCCCATGTACATGCGTATTGCAAACGAGCTTTACCTTAAAAGGCTTATTGTTGGTGGGTTTGAGTGGGTATATGAGTTTAGCCGAAACTTCCGCAACGAGGGTATGGACCGCACACACAATCCTGAATTTACTGTGTTGGAATTTTATACAGCGTACAAAGATTACGAGTGGATGATGGATACAACGGAGCAGTTATTGGAAAAAACTGCCATTGCTACCAATGGTGTTGCTACTGTGCAAAGCGGCGAAAACGAGATAAGTTTTAAAGCGCCCTACAAACGTATCACCATGTACGATGCGATAAAAGAACATACCGGTTTTGATATTTCAGAAATGGATGAAAAAGGGATAAGGAATGCATGTGTGCAGTTAAAAATACATGCCGATGCAAAATGGGGTAAAGGAAAATTGATAGATGAAATATTTGGCAGTAAATGCGAACACCATTACATACAACCCACTTTCATTACGGATTATCCGGTAGAGATGAGCCCGCTTACAAAAAAGCACCGCAGCAAACCCGGCTTGGTAGAGCGTTTTGAGCTGATGATAAACGGAAAGGA
Source organism: Ferruginibacter sp. (assembly GCA_046153805.1). Classification (GTDB taxonomy): domain Bacteria; phylum Bacteroidota; class Bacteroidia; order Chitinophagales; family Chitinophagaceae; genus Ferruginibacter. The sequence goes on from JBJXGJ010000136.1 coordinate 6,977, forward strand.
AATTGCCAATGCATACAGTGAGTTAAACGACCCAATAGAACAACGGGAACGTTTTGAAGAACAGGTAAAACTAATGGAGCGTGGCGATGATGAAGCGATGTTTATTGACCATGATTTTTTACGTGCATTGGAATACGGTATGCCACCTACAAGCGGTATTGGCTTTGGTATTGACAGGCTTTGTATGTTGCTTACCGGACAGGTTTCTATACAGGATGTGTTGTTGTTCCCAATGATGCGGCCCGAGAAGATGGATTAATATTTATTTGAAACACAAAGGCGCAAAAAATCTGTGAGCGAATAATTTTACTACAAAGAGCACAAGGAGAAAAGTCACTAAGTACACTAAGTCTTCTTGTGACCTTCATGAAAAGCCTTCTCGTACTTTGTGTTTAATATTCACTTTAATCATCAACATACAAAAGCGCAATTGAAAAAATCTGTGCAAATCAGTGAGCAATTAGCGTGAAAAACCTTTGTGCCTTTTGTGGTTTATGTTTCTATTTTAAATCTACCGTAAGTACTTTTACATCTGCTGATACAGTAATTCCTCCTGCAGTTACAGTTCCTTCACTTTTTACTTGCCCAACTCCTTGTGCATAATAGGTGTCGCCGGAGGCTGGGTTGGGTCCCGTCCTGTCCAAACGAACTACCAAGACGTTCTTAAAAGTAAAATTATCAAGCACATAAACTGGTATTTTTTGCTTCATGGTATAAGTGTAGGTATCAGAGCCATTGGTACCGCCAAGCCAGCTTTCATTTACATTTTTATCTGTATCTAATACCAATAACTGCGGCTTGTTTGTAGAGCCTGTAAGTATGGAATAATATTTATTTCCTTCCTGACGTATATATTGGTTTAGGTTGCTTGTGGTGTTGTCATCACTGCTAAAAATTTGAAACGCTGAACCATAAGCATTAGTATCTGCAGTGAGTCTGAGAAAAGTGAAAGTGGTGTTTTGAATTCCACCAACTGTTCTTCTGTACGTCCATTTTGAACCTGGCACTTTTGGCTGGTAGGTGAGGGAGTCTCTGCTATTATTGGTGTTTATACTTTGTATGGTAGCTTTTTTACAGGACGTTATACACAGAATAATAATGAATAATCCGATCATATATTTCATAATACAGCATTTTGTTTTCTCAAATTTACGATTTAAATACCATTTACTTTGAATGTACAGTTAAATGCCAGGGCAAACGCATTAAAAACTTAGTAGTTATTCACATTGCTGTATTATTAGGAGTTTGTCAATTGAATTGTAAGTTAGTTTTTGCATAAAAAAAAATATGTCAAGTATTATCGAACACTTTAGCAA
>JBJXGJ010000157.1:0-3035 GCA_046153805.1 Ferruginibacter sp.
AAACAGATTGCCGCTATTGGCAAACCTTCTATTGCAGCTATTGAAAAAGCAATTATTTCTTTGGAAAATATACCCCGTCCCATAGGTTGCAAAAAACTGGTTGGCAGTAAAAATATCTTCAGAATTAGGGTGGGCATTTATCGGATTGTTTATGAAATTCATGATAAAATATTAACCATTTTTGTTTTTAATGTAGATCATAGGAAACAGGTTTATAAATAATCAATCTCCCAACTCTAATTGGTTTTTTACCAACGTAAAATATTCTCCTTTCAATTTTATTAATTCGTTGTGTGTACCTGCTTCTGTGATCATTCCCTTATTTAATACAACGATGTTATCAGCATTTTTTACCGTACTTAGTCTATGTGCTACTACCACTACAGTTCTGTTTTCAAAAAAATCAGCCAAGTTTTTCATAATCACTGTTTCATTATTTGCATCTAAACTGTTGGTTGCCTCATCAAAGAAAATATAATCAGGATTTTTGTAAACAGCTCTTGCTATTAATATTCTTTGCTTTTGCCCTGCACTTACACCAACACCTTCTGCACCTATTTTTGTATTAAAACCAAGGGGTAAACTTTCTATAAATTCTAAAATATTGGCAGTAATAGCGGCTTGCTTTAAGCTGATCGTATCAATATTCTCATCGCCCACTGCAATGTTGGCTGCTATACTATCATTAAAAATAAAACTCTCCTGCATTACTACGCCAATGGCTTTGCGCCATGAGCGATGGCTTAGGTGGTGAAGACCGGCCCCCTCTATCTCCCCCGAAGGGGGAGGAAACGCACGAGATTGACTTGAAGATTGATTTGTAGATTTTGAAAAAGATAAAAGAGTTTTGTTATCTACTTTTTCGTTGTCATTTATATCTTTTTTTCGGTCTTCGTGGTTTCCCTCCCCTTCGGGGAGGATAGGAGGGGCTTCTTTCCCAACTCTTATTTCTCCTTTGTATGCATCATAAAATTTTAATAATAATTTTATAAGGGTGGTTTTTCCGCTCCCACTTGTTCCAACAATTGCGGTGGTTTTTCCTTGAGGAAACATGACGTGAAGGTTTTTTAAAACAGCGTCATTACCTGCACCCGGATAAGTAAACGACACATTATTTAATTGTATAGATTTATATGTAGGCAAAATTTTGCTTAGTTCTATACCACCATCTCCCAATCTATCTCCTTCGTAACCCCCTCCTTTGGAGGGGTTGGGGGCGGCTATTCCTTTGGAGGGGTTGGGGGAGGCTGGGGTTTCTTCATCCTTTAAGTTGTGTATTTCATTCAACCTGTCTAAACTAATTTTTGCCAATTGCCAGCTTTGCACAAAGTTTATCATTTGTTCTATCGGGCTGTTTAACTGACCAATGATGTATTGAATAGCCAGCATACCTCCCAAAGTTATTTGACCATTAATAACAGCTTGCGCAGCTAAAAAAGTAATGAAAATATTTTTGCCTTCGTTTATAAAAAATGCTCCAGTTTGTTGCCATTGGTTTAGCGCTAGCCCTTTCATACCCAGCCTAAACGTGCGAGCCTGCAAGCGCTCCCACTGCCAGCGTTTTGGTTTTTCGCAGCCATGTAATTTTATTTCCTGCATGCCCTGTACAATCTCCATTGTTTTACTTTGTTCAGCGGCAGCAATGTCAAACTGCTTATAATCTAACTGCTTTCTTTTTTTAAGAAAAACAAGTATCCATAAAATATACAGAATAGATGCTACAACAAATACTGCAAAAATGCCCGTATTATACATAGCAAGTACTACGGAAAATATGACCAGGTTAAACAAAGAAAATAGCGTAGATAAAGACGTGCCTGTAAGAAAACTTTGTATGCGGCTATGGTCATTCATACGCTGCATAATATCGCCGGTTTTTTTACTGTCAAAATAACTTACGGGCAGCTTCATCAGCTTTATTAAAAAATCGGTAAGTATGCTAATGTTTATGCGGCTGCTAATATGGTACAATATCCAGCCTCGTATAAACTCCACCCCCAGCCTGCCTGCAAACAATGCAAGTTGGGCAAACAGTATAATGTACACAAACGGAAGGTTACCGGTATTTACGCCAGTATCTATTACACTTTGGGTAAGAAAAGGAAGTATTAGCTGCAGCAAACTACCCAGCAATAAGCCAAGCATCAATTGCACAATTAATTTTTTGTATGGAAATAAATAAGAAATGATACTGCCAAAACCTTTGCTTTTTTGTTCCTGAAAATCATCATCATACAGGTTGTTGTAAAAGGCTGGGGTGGGTTCGAGGATGAGGGCAATTCCAAACCCACCTTCGCTACCTACTGCCCCACCTATCCTTCCGCCGATTGGCGGAGAGAGAAATCTCGAAGATCGAACTGAAGACGCACTAGTATTTAACCCTAAAAATCTTAAATCCTCGCTAATATCTCCTACTTGTCCCTCCACTTCGGGGAGGATAGGAGGGGCTGCTGCACTTATCCACCCCTCCACAAACTCCTTCTCCGTATATTTTAATAAACTTTTACCGGGGTCTGAAATATAAAACCCCATCCCCGGCCCTGCTCCAAAGGAGAAGGGAGAAGGCTTCTTTATTTTATACAACACCACAAAATGGTTTTGGTGCCAATGTAAAATGCAAGGCAACTTTATATCTTCTTTTAACTGCCGTAATGTAGGCTGCACGGCAAGTGTACGAAACCCAATTTTTTCAGCAGCATCGCTTATGCCTAAAATATTTACACCTTCTTTACCTATTTCTGTAAGCTCCCGCAGTTTTTCTATACTAAAGTTGCGCCTATAATGCTTGCTTATAATGTATAGGCATGTAGGCCCACAATCCATTTGGTTGCGCTGGCGAAAGTGAGGGAAGGTGATGCTCATGTAGTTTTGGGTTAAGCAAACTATTGCTTAAAAATATTTTTATTAAATTTGTGAAAACGAATTTTTATGACAACGCAAATAATTGTACCTACCAGTAATATTTTCAATTTGCAGGTACAAATACCTGATGAGTTGATAGGTAAAAAAGTTGAATTTACCTATGAACAAAAGGA
>JBJXGJ010000165.1:0-11759 GCA_046153805.1 Ferruginibacter sp.
TAGCTGCTGCGACCTTCGGTAGGGGGCTGTGGACTCAAACGGCTCTTTCAATTCTTCCGTTGAATAATTTTTCATTACGTGGCAGATGGACAGGCAATACCGCTGAATTAACTTGGAATAACCAAAGTTTACCTGCCGGCTCAACATTTGAAATTGAGTCTTCAACCGATGCAATCAATTATAGAAAAATTGGAACAGTTTCAAAAAGTGTTGCTAGCAGTTATTCTTATAATGATATACCATTTACTGTTAAGAATATTTTTTATAGAATAAAGAGTATAGAGCAGACAGGAGCTACAAAATATTCGAATATTGTAAGGCTTTCAAAAAATAATAGTGCTAACGGTACTTTGGAGATTACGAAACTCTATCCCAACCCTGTGAAGGATTTGATGAACATAGGCTTTAATGTACCTCAAAAAGGTATGGCAACTTACACGGTAACTGCTATGAACGGACAAACGATATGGAAAAAACAGGAGAAACTAGAGTTCTCAGGTAATTACAGTATTACGGAGTATGTTTCGACCTTAAAGCCAGGTAACTATGTATTTACTATCTTATTAAACGGTCAAAAATCATCTTTACCTTTCATAAAAAAATAACCGCGTATGTTAAAAATGCCGCACTTTTATGAGGTGCGGCATTTCTTTGTCTAAAATCTTCGATTGTTTTAACAGTAGGCTTATTTTTTTCCGGTACCATAACATAAATAAATCTTTCTCTATTAATTTTAATCTCCACAGGAATTCCATTTTCATCGACAGGAATAGTGCCAGGCTGAATTAGAATACTGAAGGCATTACCATAAGGTTGATTGGCTTTTTGTGCAACTGCATTATTTAAAGATAGAAATCCCATTAAAATGAAAAATAACTTTTGCATATTGTAATTTTAAAAATAAAAGTAATAGTTAATTAAAAATATTGTTTGCTTAGTAACCTTTACAACGTAACAATAACAGTACCTTTAATCTATTCAAGAAAAAATGCATCCCACAATTAACAGCAAGTTACCCAATGCAGGCATAACCATATTTACAGAAATGAGTGTACTGGCTCCGGAACACAAAGCTATGCATCTTGGGCAGGGTTAGGTGACTTTATAATAGTAGATACCGCAGAAGTACTGTTGATTTGCAAAAAAGATAAGGAGCAGGCAATAAAAGATTGTGTAGCAGAGGTTGAGAGAAATAAGGGAGATAAGTTTACTTAATACGTAAAAAAAAGAACTATAATATCGGCGTCAAAATTTAGAGAATTGTTTGTTAACTTACAGTATGAAAAGGTATACAAAATCATTGGTTGTTTTATCGCTCACTGCGACTATTTTAACCCTAATAAGTTGTCATAATTCTAACTTAAAAAATAGGGATGATAAAGCCAGTACTGATTACCAAGGTGCGGTGGACTATGAGTTTAACATGATGAAAAATCCTGCCACGGGAAAAATACCGGAGGGGAGTTTTGAAAATGAGAAAATACAAGCCAGATTTATCGTAGAACAGCAACTGCAAAATAGAGTAGCTGGAGGAACTTCTTATACATTTCAGGGACCAAACAACCTAGGTGGTCGCACAAGGTCTTTGCAATATGATGTACGTTATAATGGTACTACAAATCAGGTTATTATAGCCGGTGGTGTAAGTGGTGGCATTTACAAATCTATAGACAATGGCGCAACTTGGGTTCGTAAGAGCTCAACGGGTGAGCATTTTAGCTGTACCAGTTTAGCACAGGATACAAGAGTCGGAAATATGGATACGTGGTACTATACTGTTGGAGAGGCTTCTGGTAATTCTGCAAGTGAAACGGGTGCTCTTTATGGTGGAAACGGAGTATATAAGTCTACTGATAATGGAGAAACCTGGAGCCGGTTAGTAAATTCGAATACCACAGCCTTAGAATCATTTAGCACGAGTGCTGATTTTATAAGTAAGTTAGTTGTAAATCCAACCAACGGCGATGTGTATATTGCATGTGTATCAGCTATAAGAAGATCTACAGATGGAGGAGTCTCATGGGGAAATGTACTGAATGGAACTTTATCTGGCACCAACCAATTGACGGAAATAGCAGTAACAAGTACTGGGGTTTTTTATGCCGGGTTTTCTGGCACACATACAGGCGGTATTGATGGTGTTTGGCGTTCAACGACTGGGGCTTCAGGATCATGGACACGCATTGCAGGTCCTACAAACACCCCTTTGGGTTGGAACGCACAAGGGGCATATGGAAGAGTGGTTTTGGCGGTTGCACCCAGCAATGAAAATATAGTTTATGCCTTGTACGCAATTAGTCCTGAAGGCTCAGGAATAAACGGTGAATTTTACCGATATGATGCATCCTTGACAACTTGGACTACTTTAACATTGCCTGATGAGCCAGGAGGACCACTTTCAGGTAATGACCCGTTTACGACCCAAGGAGGTTACGACCAAGTTGTTTCAGTAAAGCCTGATGATGCAAATTCCGTATTTATTGGCGGAACTAATGCTTACCGAAGCATTGACGGCGGTGCCTCATGGACACGCATTGGTGGTTATAATTCTCCTGCAAGTTATGCGCTCTATCCAAACTCTCATCCTGATATTCATGGCTTCGCTTTTCAGCCAACTAATAGTTCAATCATGTTATGTTACAATGATGGCGGAATTCAAAGAACAACAAATGATTTGGCGGCTACGGTTTCATGGACGCAGATAAATAATGGCTATCGTACATATCAGTATTATTATGTAGATATAGATCCACGAACAGGAAATGATAAAGTAATTGGGGGGGCTCAAGACAACGGTTCAACCCGAAATGCAGGAGGTACCGGCACAACCTTTGAACCGGTGCTTGGTGGTGATGGGGTTTCTGTAGGTCTAAATGTCCCCATTGCTGGAGTTCAAACAGAATTTGTAGGATCTCAATTGGGTTCTATTGTTCGGAGGGCTTCGACTTTGGGAAATGGCTTCGGTACATCAATAACTCCAACCGGCGAAAGCAACTCAGGTCTATTTGTAACCTTATTTAAACTCGACCCTGATAATACTACTAATTTATATTATGCAAACGATAATTTAATATATAGAACTGCTTCTGCTGCTACTGTAACTTCTACCACATGGACATCTATGTCAGGCGTAGGCGCCAGTGTAGGAACAGCTAACGATATTTCTGCACTTGCAACTACTCGTGGGGCTTATTCAGCAGCTACCTCAAGTTTGTTTATAGGAACATCCAATGGTAAATTGTTTAGGTTAGATGATCCTATAAACACTGCTGCAACTACCGCACCGGTTGATATTTCCTCACCTGCATTTACTACCGGTTATGTTAGTAGCGTTTCAGTCAATCCAAGAAATGATGATACAGTTTTGGTTACGGTCTCAAATTATGGGGTTGTAAGTGCATTTTGGACAGGTAATGCAAATGCAGCATCACCAACTTGGACGAGTGTTGAAGGCAATCTTACTTTGCCATCTTACCGTTCAAGCACCATCGTAATAACTAATGCGGGAGTTGAATATTTTGTAGGTACCTCGGCAGGTTTATATTACGCAACAGGATTGCCCGCTTCGCCTACATGGGCACAAGAAAGTAGTGCGGGTATAGGAAATGCTGTCGTATCTAGTTTAGCACTCAGAACATCAGATAATACCTTGCTGGTAGGAACACATGGTTATGGCATGTGGACAACACAATTAGCTTTATCGATTCTACCAATTACCTTAAATGAATTTACTGGAACAAAACAAGATAAAACCGTCTTAATAAAATGGTCTACAGGTTCTGAACTTAATAGCAAGCATTTTGAATTAGAAAAATCTTATGATGGAAATACGTTTAGAAAAATAACAACAATTGCTGCTGCCGGTAATAGCAGCAGTACAAAAAATTATCAGTTTATAGATAAAGAGCTTTTATTAGAAAATAATTATTATCGTTTAAAAAGCATCGATTTAGATGGTAAGTTTACCACCAGCAGCACTGTTCTGATAAAAAACAATGAGCAACATCAAATGATTGTGATTAATGGCAATCCGTTTTCTACAAATATTTCGTTGACATTATTAAAGAAACCTGCTACAAATGGTGTTTTAACCCTGATAGATAATGCCGGCCGTATTGTAGCTAGACAGACTTTACCGAAAGGTTCTCAGCAAATATTATTTACATTACCTGTAACCTTAGCCAAGGGCAGTTATTATTTAAAAGCTGAGGTTGATGGAAACATTTACACATCAACTGTATTAAAAAAATAGATGGTTATTTACAAGACCGCTGTTTATTAAAAACGGCGGTCTTATAAATTCTAATACATAGGCAATGCCTGAAGTTTTTGTATATATGAAATAGTGTAATTAAATTTCTTACCCCCAATTATACCCTTTATAAAGAGTTTTTCCTTCTCAATATACGTACTTTTATTTTTTAATGGGCAAGTAGCTTTCCATAAAAAGCCACCCTTAGGTACTTTGATAACCTTAATTTCCCCAGTCATATCATAGCCTTCTTGATCTGAATCGGAGCTGATTTTTATGAATTCGAGTGTTATTTTTTTTTTCCCAAATCTGCTGTAAGAAACTAAAGGCGGCTGATCACAAGTTGTAACTAAATAAATAGAAACGTTTAAATTTTCCTCAATTTTATCCCTCACTTCGTTACCGGTTGTACTTAGTGTTGTATTGGACACTCCTGATATAACTTCATAATAATATGCTTGTCCACTTTTTATTGCACAGGAGTTTTGTGCCTTTGTAGAAAAGGCAGCAAATAAAATTGTAAAAATGATAAAATATTTTTTCATAATTCATTATTCTATTTAAAGTGAAACAATAGGTTGCTTTTTAATTTATATATTTTTTTGTAAAGTATTGAATCTGCAAACACGGGCTTGATTAATGTTTTTGGTAATGTACATTAACTACAAATAAAAATCCAATCAAAATAAAAAATACCTTTTTCATGTTGTAATTTTAAGAAAAATGTAAGTTTATTACACTTTCCACTAACAATAACAGTACCTATAATCTATTTAAAAAAAATGTATCCTACAATTAAGAGCAAGTTACCCAAAGCGGGCATAACCATATTTACAGACATGAGTGTACTGGCTGCAGAACACAAAGCCATAAATCTTGGGCAGGGATTTCCTGATTTTGATATGAATCCGGAGCTTGTTAGCCTTGTAAATAAAGCCATGCAGGCTGGTAATAACCAATATGTACACATGAATGGGTTACCACAACTGAGGGAAAGAATAGCAGAAAAAATTGAAAAATTATATGCTGCAAAAGTGAGTGCCAATGATGAGATAACGGTAACACCCGGCGCAACTTATGCTTTGTATACAGCCCTCACTACCATATTGCAAAAGAGAGACGAAGTAATTGTTTTTGAGCCTGCTTATGACTGTTATATTCCTGCCATAGAAATGAACGGGGCCGTGGCTGTTACAATACCGCTTTTATTACCAACCTATAAGATTGACTGGGTGGCCGTAAAAGAAAAAATAACGCCTGCTACAAAAGCGATATTGATAAACTCTCCGCACAACCCTACTGGTAGTGTTACAGATGAAGCAGACATAGATGCATTAAAAGCCATAGTAAAAGATACAGGCATTTTTATTTTGAGTGACGAAGTGTATGAGCATTTGATATTTGATGGCAAAAAACATTTATCCATCTTAAAATATCCTGAATTGTATGAACGCAGTTTTGTAAATTTTTCTTTTGGAAAAACATACCATTGTACAGGTTGGAAACTTGGTTATTGTGTTGCGCCCCCTGCACTCACAAAAGAGTTTAGGAAGGTACACCAGTTTAATGCATTCACAAGTTTTGGACCCACACAATATGCCCTTGCTGAATTTTTGCAGCATGAAAATGAATACCTGCAACTTGGCAGTTTTGTACAGCAAAAAAGAGATTGTTTTATGGGGCTAATGTTGCATACAAAATTTGATGCACTACCAACATATGGCAGTTATTTTCAATTGTACAGCTACGCAAATATTACAGATGAAAAAGAAAAAGATTTTGCAGTAAGGCTTACAAAAGAATATGGCGTAACAACAATTCCTGTAAGTGCATTTTATAGCAATCCTACCGAAAATAAAGTACTTCGTTTTTGTTTTACGAAGAAAGAAAGTACGCTGAAGGCAGCTGCAGAGAAGCTTATAAAACTTTAGTTTTAAAAGGTCAATATTTTACCAAAAAAATCCTCTTGAATTTTTAAATAAAAAACTATACCCCAAACTGTTCTAAATGATGGGTTATGTGTTTGTATGCGCTCATACCCCATTGGTCTTTTGTAAATTTACCAAACATGGGGTGTGAAAAATTACCAATTCCATTGTCGCCTGCGTCATAAAATGCTTTTACTTTATTGAGTAAAGCTGCTTTTTCTTTGTCAAAATTTCTTTCATCAGTAAACATAAAACTCGGTGATGTTGGGAGGTTTTTTTTCCAAGGAGTATCATCGTACAATTTCTTTTTAAAAGCCCACCCCAACAACCTACCCAATAACATTCTAGGGGTTGGCTCAGTGGCAAGCGCAGCTTTTAAGGGCTCTTGCAAATGTGCCATCATTTGTGCCACATTCATTTGTCCCCATTTGGCTTTGCTATCAGGCTGTAATTTTTCAATACGCTCCATTATTTCATTGTAAGAATTAATATCGGATAAATTCTTCATTGCTTACTTTTTATTGCATCGTTTTTAAATATGCTTCTGCTTTTGCAAGGTCTTCCGGCATATCTATTTTTACACCTGCATCTTCGGTTTCAACCATGCGTAGTTTTATACCATGTTCAAGGTAACGAAGGCATTCAATCTTCTCTGCTTTTTCAAGCGGGGTCATTTCCCAAACAGTAAATAAAAGCAGGGCTTCTTTTCTAAATGCATACACACCTATGTGTTCATAGTAAAATGGAATAATTGTTTCGTCTCTGTAGTATGGGATTAGGCTTCTGCTAAAGAGTAGACTGTTCATGTGATTATCTACAACCACTTTTACAATATTTGGATTAGCAGCGTGTGCAGTATTTAATATTTTTTTTACCGGTGATGCTACTTTTATTTTTTTTCCCTCATCATCCCTAAAAACATCAAGTAGCTTTTTAAGCATCTGTGCATTTACAAAAGGTTCATCACCCTGCACATTTAGCACAATATCTACATCCATCTCTGCAATGGCTTCTGCAATGCGATCGCTGCCACTTTCATGTTCAGTTAAACTCATAATAGCCTTACCAGCATTGGCAGTTATTTCGTCATAAATTATTTTATGATCTGTTACTACAAATACATCATCAAATAAACCTGTTGCTACTGTGTTATCATAGGTATGCCTGATAACAGTTTTGCTGCCCAACGGCTGCATCAATTTATAAGGAAACCTGGTTGCGGCGTATCGTGCCGGTATCATTGCAATTGTTCTCATAGTTTATATATAAATGCTATTCAAGTTATTGATACCAATGATAAACCCTAATCTACCAATACAGTTTGTGGTAATGTTTTACTTTCCCACCCACAATTGCTACATCTGTAAACATATTCTGCTTTTATATTGCTGCTGCGAAAAAGCCAGGATAGAAAGTTTTCAATTGGGTTAGGTTTTATAATTTCGGTTAGCATTACAATATCGGTTTCTTTACATTGTGGGCATGGTAAAGTTTTTAGATATTCTTCTTCAAAATGTGTGAGTAAATCCAATGCTTCTTCTGCATCCTTTTCAAATACCATTAATTTTATGCCGCCAATGGCATTGTTTAATAACGGATTTACTGTCGCACTAAATTCATCTTTTAAAAAACAATGCACACCGGCATCTTGCATACGGGCTAGACAAATATTTGCAGAAAAATAATTATCAAATGTTTTTAATATGGTTGTTTGCATAGGTAAAGATGAGCATTTTATTTAGTGTCTATAATCATTGGGGCGCCGCCTTTGCCCATTACAATTACTTTTGCGTTGGTGCTCAGTGCCAGCTCTTTCATTGCTTTAATTTGCTCGTACTGCAATTGCTGGTCAGTAAGGCCGGTGTTAATTATTCGCTGGTAATCTGCAATACCCTGCGCTTCCACTCTCTTTCTTTCAGCCTCTTGCTTTTCTTTCAGTAAAACGAACTCCATTTTTTTGGCGTCCTGTTCTGCATTTATTTTAGATTCTATGGATGCCTTCACGGAGTTAGGCAAAGTGATATTTCTTACCAACAATTGCTCCAACATTAGCCCACGTTTTTTAAAATCTGCTTCAATGGTTTTATAAATTCTTTGCTGAAACTCATCTCTTTTTGAACCAAATAAATCTACCGCCTGGTAGTAAACGGCATTGTCTCTAATTTTTGTACGGGTAATGGGGCGCACAATTTTATCTCGGTAATCATTACCGGTTTCTCTCAATAATTTTGGCGCATCTACAGAAACAATCCTGTATAAAACGGTAAGATCTATCGTTACTTCAAGACCATCGCTGGTTAAAACTTTTATGGCATCATCGCCCTGTTTTTCCCCTTCATCATTTACTCCGCTCATGGTGTAATTTTGCGTTTTCACATCAAGTTCTTCAATGTTGTACAATGGGTTTACAAAGTGCAACCCGCTACCAAGTATCTCATTCTTTATATTTCCAAAAAGCGATTTTACGCCGATGTTGCCGGCGTTTATTTGCACAAAGCAAGAGGTTATAACACCAAGCACGATAAACAACAAGCCAAATGTTTTACCGGTGGTTTTAAATTTTGCAAGCTGTTCGTTTCTTGATAAAAATGCTGCTGATGCAATAATAAGAATGATTCCAAGTATTATTAAGAGCATGGTATAAGTTTTAGAAGTGTAAGGTCATTTAAAATTATATAGAAAGACGAGAAGTTTTCGGAAGAAATGTGAACAGAGCAAAACATGTTACAGATGAATTTTTGAAATAAAATATGGATACTCTTCTGTGTGGTTATTGGTTATGTATTGTAAAATGAAGCGGTCGTCTTGCTTATCAAAAGTTATGTACCAAGTTGTATTTCTATTTGCTTTGTAGCTACAGTAATATTGGCCAAATTTTTTATTAGCAGTTTCTTTGTAGCGAAGGGTTGGAATCGTATAAATGAAATTGACAATATTATCTATATACACAAGAGCACTGTCTAAAAAACCAAAGTATTCTTCTTCATAAAATATAGACACCATATCAAATAATTTATCTTCCAATTCAGGAAGTATAATTACTTCTTCCATAGTTCTTTCATTCTTTTATGTAGATTTTTTCTAACTTCTTCTAAACTTACCCCTCTTTGCCAGTCATCTTCAAATTTTGATTTCATTTTTACGCCTAATTGTTCCAATAATGGCGCAACAATTTCTTTATGCTTTTTTACATCAATTGTAAGGTGAGTAATTTTTCCCTTTGTATTTTTTTGTGTGGCTACTCCTGCAATGCGTGGCATAGTTTATTATTTTATATCTGTAAGGTACAAATATTATGTGTTATTTATTAAGTGTTTTTGGCACCGATTCTTTACTGAACATTTCATTTATCTAACTCTTTAAATGCTTCTATAAAAGTTGAAAAAAGATAATTTGACGAACGGCTCCCGTAAAATAACGGGACAAGGTGCGGTGGACCTACCTTTGCCGGCAGGCAGGCTAAGTGGAGTGCGCTTGTATACACATGCGCTGGGAAGCGCATGTGCATATACAATCGTACGGTACAGCGAACGAGACCGAACAAATGCTGCAAAAAGACTTTTAGTAAACAGCTCCCAAAATGTTTAACCCAAAAAAAATCCGCAGAAAAATTCTGCGGACTATGTAGACAATTTTAAATTAATTATTCAACATCAATGGCATTACCAACATTAATAATTCTTCGTTTGGCTCCTGCTCACTTGGCTTTATTATGCCTGCTTTTGTAGCAGTACTCAGCTCCATATTTATATCTGAGGTATCTGCACCGTTTACCATTTCTATTAAAAACTTTGCGTTGAAAGCTATTTGCAAATCTTCGCCATCGTAGGCGCAGGCCATGCGCTCGTTGCCTTCAAAACTAAAATCTACATCCTGGCTGGCGAGCTGCAATTCGTTGCCACTAATGGTTAGTGCAACCTGGTTGGTGCTCTTGTTACTGAATACGCTTACACGACGGAGTGCACTTTGAAAATCGCTGCGGTTCACATTCATTTTGTAAGGATTATCTACTGGTATTACCACTTTATAATCAGGGAAACGTGCATCTATTAAGCGACAAACCAATTCAGTACCGCCATGTTTTACAAATAAATGATTGCTGTTGTAAGAAATCGTCAACTCATCTTCATTATCTGGCAAAGCCGTTTTTAAAAGATTCAATGGCTTTTTGGGAACAATGAAAGTATCCTTTTGTGGGCAACTCACATCTGTACGGGTATATTTTACCAAGCGGTGTGCATCGGTGGCTACAAAGCTTATTCCAGTTTTATCGAGTTCAAAAAACACACCCGTCATAGCAGGGCGAAGATCATCGTTGCTTACTGCAAATATGGTCTTATTGATGGCGGTTACCAAGCCTGTTGAGGTCATGGTAAAACTGTTGGCATCGTCTGCAGCAGGTTCTTTGGGAAAGTTATCTGGGTTTTCACCCATCACTTTATATTTACCGTTATCGCTCGTAAGCTCTACAGCAAAGTTTTTATCAATATTAAAAGTAAGCGGCTGCTCAGAAATATTTTTAAGAGAGTCCATCAAAATTTTTGCAGGAATACAAACACGGCCGCTTTCTTTGGCTTCAATATCTAAATGTACTTTCATCACCGTTTCTAAATCGGTAGCTGTAACGGTAAGTTTGTTTGTTTCTATTTCAAACAAAAAATCTTCGAGTATTGGCAACACAGTGTTGGCATTAATAACGCCACTTATTTGTTGCAGTTGTTTCAGCAGTGCTGAAGACGAAACGATAAACTTCATATAACTATTTTAAGATTGCCAAAGATAAAAGAATGGCGTATTGCTGCCAAGATAATATATTTACCATTTACCCACCGAAAAAAAGCAATTTTGGCCAACCATGGCATTTGAAACTAAAAATATCGGACCAGAAAAGGCTGTCGGAAAAATAAAGCATTATTGCGCCTACCAAGAGCGTAGCCATGCAGAAGTTAAAAAAAAGCTGTATGGTTTTGGTTTGTACAAGAATGAAGTGGAGCTTTTAATGAGCCAGCTTATTGAAGAAAATTACCTGAATGAAGAACGATTTGCTTTGGCTTTTGCGGGCGGAAAATTTAGAATTAAACACTGGGGAAAAACAAAAATTAAAATTGAATTAAAATTGCGGCAGGTAAGCGATTACAGTATTAAAAAAGCACTGGCACAAATAGATGAAGATGATTATTTAAAAACGCTGCAGAAAATTGCTGCAGAAAAATTAGCCACCTTAAAAAGTGAAAAAAATATTTTTACCAAGAAGAGTAAGCTGCAAAATTATTTAGTGAGTAAGGGGTTTGAGTTTAACTTGGTGGCGGAAATATTAAAGGGTTTGTAAATTTTGATTAAAAGGAATGTACCAATATTAATGTTATGGTGATGCAACAAATTCACAAATTTGCCTGATGCAAGCAAATAATTGCCAGCAAAGGACTGATGGCAATCAAAAATATTTAAGAAAATTAATGACTATCCGCAATTAGGAGCAAGGTTTATACCATGCCTCGGCGATAGCCGCCACCATTAACCTATCAAATAATTTTATACCAAAATACCTCCGATTAAATTTGTAGCAAAATTCATTGAGA
>JBJXGJ010000172.1:0-25639 GCA_046153805.1 Ferruginibacter sp.
TTGTTAAGTATGAAATTTATTTTCATATTCGGACGCTCAATATTTACGTCCTCAATTCTTTCAATCTTATCTAAGCGCTTCACGATACTCTGTGCTGCTGCGGCCTTACTGGCTTTTGCTTTAAAACGCTCCACAAATCTTTCCTGCTGGCGAATGTAATCTTGCTGGTTATCAAAAGCCTTTTTCTGCATATCTATACGTATTTCTTTTTCCTCCATATAGTAAGAGTAGTTACCTGTATAAAAATGCAATTCACGCTGATAAAGCTCAACAATTTTGTTTACCATTCTATCTAAGAAAAAGCGATCATGGCTCACAATTACAACAGCGCCTGGGTAGTTTGATAAATATTTTTCCAGCCACTCAATACTTGGAAGATCCAAATGGTTCGTAGGTTCATCCAGCAACAACACATCGGGATTCATCAAAATCATCTTCGATAAAAGCACCCGCATACGCCAGCCACCACTAAACATTTTATATTGCTTACCTAGGTCTTCGTTTGCGAAACCTAGGCCTTGTAAAATTGATTCTGTTCTGTGGTGAATGCTGTATCCGTCCAACACATCCATTTCGTGCAACAAATCAGCATATTTTTCAGCCAATTTTTCATCGCCGGTTTTTTCCAGTTCTGCCCCCACAACTTCCATTTCCTTTTCGATTGCTTTAATTCTTTCAAAAGCACCCATGGCCACTTCCAAAATAGATTCATCGGTTTCAAAACCAAGCAGATCCTGGTTCAAAAATCCAATGGTTGTTTCTCGGCCTTTTTCCACTGTTCCTTTGGCAGGGGAATATTGACCAGTAAGCACTTTAAGCAAAGTAGATTTACCAGTACCGTTATAACCTATAAGCCCAATACGTTCACCCGGCTGAATGTGCCATGTAGCATCTTCTACAATTGTTCTAGCCCCAAATTCGAACGTAAGATTCTGTAACCCTAATAACATTTTTAAAATTTTTGCAAAAGTAACCAATAGTAGTTACAATAAGGTTAAGAAGAAAATAGCATTATTATAACTTAAAAAAGTTAGGGAAAAAATCGTTTTGTATAAACCTTCGAAGCCCAAATCTGTGGATATCAATTTATTTTTTGTAGAAATAAATTATTATATTTGAAAGATAAAAATGCAAAATAGATAATTTTAAAAAACATTTCTATGAACAATATAATTGAGAATTATAAAAAAATTAAAAGCTCCGTTCCCCAATTAATTGAAATGAGTGGTTATAGAAACGATTATATTGCGAAACGTTTAGGAATGAAACCAGCAAATTTTTCTGTAAAAAAACAACGTGGTAATTGGAACGAAAATGAAATTGATTTGCTCATTAAAACTCTTACTACTACTACAGGTGAGGTAGAATTATTTTTAAAAGAGGTAACTGAAATTGCTTTTACCGAAGAAAATTTGAAGGGTGAAATGCTTACTTCTGATGAATTTGAAAAATTAATGAAATGGAAGTAACTGTTTCAAAATTATTTTTTGAACAGCTAAATAAATGTCCTGCTGATTTCCAGAAAGATTTTAGAAAAATATATCAGCAACTAAAAATTGTTGATAGTCCGATGGGAATAAAAGGCGTTGAAAAATTTGGTTATAACAAAAAGTATTTCAAATTAACTATTGATAAAAGCAGAATTAGTATAAAGATTGAAAAAAATATATTAATGATTGCTTGTTTTTTGTATAATCAATATTTCAAAAAAGAAAAATAAGCAGTCCTTAAAATGTAAGGCTAAAATAAAGTACCATTCTGGTAATGGTTTTAACATCAGTCTTAAATTATCATTTTATTAGTAGTGTTAGATACATAGAATATACCCAAAATTTTACATCAAATTATTTTTATTCACCTAAGTGGGTTTGAGCAACACTTGCCAAACCTGTACCTTTGCTCCAAATATTTTAAACATGAAGAAACTTTTTCCGCTAATTTGGATAATATTTGGTGCATTGTTAATCTATTTCTTGTTTTTTAATAGGAATAAAGACGGTCCGGAACAACCAAAACAAGCAGCTATTATATTAAAAAAACATTCAGAGGAGTTTAATAAAAGTACCGAGAGTGTTGTAAACGCCTACCTTGATATAAAAAATGCTTTTGTGAATGCAGATACAACTGCAGCTAAAAGCGCAGCCAGAAACTTTATTATGCTGCTTGACGGATTGCCTATAGATGAATTAAAAAAAGACACCGCCACCATTTTTGAAACCGTGCAGGGTAATATTGCAGATATAAAATCTAACGCAACTTCTCTGTTGCAACAAACAGACATTACAGAAATGCGCAAAGATTTTAGCATGGTTACTGAGATGATGTATCCTTCCTTTTTTACAGCTATTAATTACGAGGGACCAACGCTTTATTTAGAAAATTGTCCAATGGCGTTTGATGATTCGGTTGCTGCTAACTGGATAAGCAACAGCACAGAAATTGTTAATCCATACCTCGGTAAAAATCATCCAACATACAAAGGCGGCATGTTACACTGCGGCGAGGTAAAAGATTCCGTTGTCGCGAGATAAAGAAATAGACTTACTTTGAAGCCTTGTCATGCTAATTTTGCCCATTAATAATAATTCACAACCATGTTTTTTAAAAAATACGTGCTGAAGCATGTGATAGCATCTGCTTGTTGCATTTTGCTTCTCTCAACTTCCTTGTTTGCCCAAAAATTTACAATAAGTGGTTATGTAAAAGACGCTTCCAGCGACGAAACAATCATTGCGGCTAATATTGCTGTTTTAGGTAAAAACAGCAATATCATAAGCAACCAATACGGTTTTTATTCCATTACATTAAATGCCGGAAGTTACCAGCTCATAACTTCTCATGTAGGCTACAGGTCATCTGCTTTAAATATTTCGCTAACAAAAGATACTTCCATAAATATTTCGCTTGTAAACGGTACGGAACTTTCAGAAGAAGTTGTAGTGGTTGCAACTAAAAGAGATAACAATATAAAGACTGCGCAAATGGGTAAAATTACTTTGCCTATTGATCAAATTAAAAGTGTTCCTGCATTTTTGGGCGAGGTAGATTTATTAAAAGTTATTCAATTATTACCGGGTGTAAGGAATGCAGGTGAGGGGAGTTCCGGCATTTATGTTAGAGGCGGTGGACCCGATCAAAATTTGATCTTGCTTGATGATGCTGTTGTTTATAACACAGGTCATTTATTTGGCTTCTTTTCCATTTTCAATGCAGACGCCATTAAAAACGTCACGCTTATAAAAGGCGGTATGCCGGCGCAGTATGGTGGTCGCCTGTCGAGTGTGTTGGATGTGAGCATGAAGGAAGGCAACAACCAAAAATATCAGGTGGAGGGCGGCTTAGGATTAATAGCATCAAGGCTTTCGGTGCAGGGACCAATTAAAAAAGACAAATCTTCGTTTATCATTTCTGGAAGGCGTACATATGTAGATGCGCTCGCAAAAGGATTTATTAAAAAGAGCAGTGCATTTTATGGCTCGGGCTATTATTTCTACGACCTTAATGCAAAGGCAAATTATAAATTCAGCGAAAAAGACAGGGTATATTTAAGTGGTTATTTTGGCAGAGACGTGTTCAATTTTGTAAATGGAAAGCAGAGTTTAAAAGTGAACATTCCATGGGGTAATGCAACCGGAACGCTTCGTTGGAACCATGTTTTTAATAATAAACTATTTACCAATACAACATTGGTGTACAACGATTACAACTTTACGTTTAATGGACTTCAAAATAATTTTCAACTACAATTAGCATCGGGTATTAGAGATGTAAACTTAAAACAGGATTATGATTTTTATCCAGCATCTAAACACAAAGTGAAATTTGGTTGGTTGTACACTTACCATCGTTTTAAACCATCTGTTATCAGTGGCAAACAAGATTCTGTTGTGTTTAATCCATTAAATGCACAAATAAAATTTGCACATGAGGCAGCTGTTTATATTCAAGATGATTGGGATATTTCCAATAAAATTAAAGTGAATGCAGGGCTTAGATACAGCAGGTTTCAGCAAATAGGTGCTTATAAAACTTATGATACTGATTTATTTGGTAACAGACTGGACAGTACTGTTTTTAAAAGTGGCGAACCGGTAAAAACTTATGGCGGTTTGGAGCCGAGGCTCACATTACGGTACGAGTTAAACACAGAAACCTCGCTTAAAGCTTCGGTAACTAGAAATTTTCAATACATACATCTTGTAAGCAATGCCGGCACAACGCTGCCTACTGATTTGTGGGTACCTAGTACTTTAAAAGTAAAGCCCCAAATAAGCACTTTGTATGCTGCGGGTTTGTTTAAAAATTTAAAAGAAAATATGTTTGAAACATCTGTGGAGGTTTATTACAAACAGATGCAAAACCAAATTGAATACAGAGAAGGTTACACACCAAATACGCTAAAAGATGCCGAAGATGATTTTACTTTTGGTAAAGGCTGGAGTTATGGAACAGAACTTTTTATAAATAAACTAAAGGGTAGGTTTACAGGTTGGATAGGCTATACGCTAAGCTGGACTTATAGAAAATTTGATAAACTAAACGCCGGCAATAAATATTTTGCCAAGTATGACCGCCGAAATGATATGAGCATTGTTGCTTTATATAACCTTAATAAAAAATGGAAATTTTCTGCAACATTTGTTTATGGAACCGGTAATGCTACCACTTTGCCTCAACGGTTTTATATAGTTGGTGGCGTGCTTACACAGGAGTATAGCAACATAAACCAATACCGTTTACCCTCTTATCATAGATTAGATTTGTCTGCAGTACTTACCCCAAAAAAGAATGAGGGAAGAAAATTAAAAACAGAGTGGGTTTTTAGCATTTACAATGCATACAGCAGGCAGAATCCTTACTTTATTTATTACGATCAAACGGGTAGTCCGTATGATGGTTCCTTAAAGGTGCAGGCAAAACAGGTTTCGCTTTTCCCAATTATTCCTGCCATAACCTGGAACTTTAAATTTTAATCGCTTTTTATTAGTTGCTTAAAATTCTCTTAAAGGGTCTAACGTTTTGGCCGATAAAATCTTCGGGCATGTGGTCGTCATCGGGCAAGCCAATAGGAAGATAAGCGTCGTCTTTTGGCCAATAATTGGTGCGGAAAATATAATCCCAAACACTTAAAGTAATACCGTAATTAAAACCATTGGGATGGTTTGCCGGCATATGCTTAGCATGATGCAACAAATGCATTTGGGGTCCGTTGAAAAGATATTTAAAAGGACCTAAGTTTATTTTTAAATTGGCATGGCCTAATTGCCCTGTAACAAGTGTAAAAATGTGCACAATAAAGAAATCGTTTATGCCAAACCCGATCATTGCAAGTGGAATATATTCCAGGCTGCGGTAAATAACATTCTCCATCCAATGGTAGCGCATCAAAGCAGCAAAACCCATTTCTTTTGTGCTGTGGTGTACTTTGTGAAATTCCCACATCCATTTTACATTGTGTAAAAGCCGGTGTATGCCCCATTGCATAAAATCTCTAAATACAAAAATGAAAAGCAACTGTGTCCATTTAGGCCATGTAACTACATTTAATGCAACTAGATTTTGAATTCCAAAAAAGCCAAGAAAATCGGAAAAGGCATTCACTGCCACCATGCTCAATGCATTATAGGCAATCAACGCAAATAGGAAATAGTTCCAAAAAAGATAGAACGCATCTAGCCAAAAATGTTCTCTTATCAAAGCCTGGTTCTTGCGCCATGGGAAAAGCATTTCTGCAATCCAAATAAGAAGAGACACCCCAACAAGCCAGTAAAAATAATTGTGCCAGCTTGGCGTTAAAACCTCTTTTACAAAAAAGTTAGCATACCCAACATAAGCATCTTCTATTATTTTTAAATATTTGTTCATGACTTACGCTGTAAAAATACATGTAAAAAAGTAGCTGTGTTTTCGATTATGGTTAAAATGTACCTAAACTAAATGCAGTTTGTTTTTTTGTTAACCTTAAATTTGTTGTAACACTTATCATTAATGAACATTTCCAGCCAAATAACAACTTTGTACGATCGGGTTCCCCGCAGGCACACAACAGACAATGTAAAAGATATTTACAGCATTATAGAGGAATATGAAGATGTGTTAATAGAGATTGAATCGATCAATGCATTCTACGAGAAAAACATTTCGTCTTATTTTGATGCAGCATCTGCGGCAAAAGCTGCCATAAGAAAGTCTACCGATAACAAAGCTTCCAAAAAAAACAAAGATGCTTTTTTTGATGAAGGTTCGGGTTTATTAAAAGAAAATATGCAGGAATTGCTTGTTTTCTTTAGAGATGGAAAGAAAACAGAATAGCCGCTAATATTTTGATAAACTACCTCACTCTGTTCATTCTGCCTCCAACACTTACGTACTAAATGAAACAGTTTTAAATGACTATAAAACCTTAGTAGAAATTTACATACAAATACAACTAACCTTATTACCTTATTGGTTTTAAGTTTATCATTATTTTAGGTTTGTAATAAGCTAACAAGGTTGGGCTACCTGTTAATTAAAGTTTCTACCAAGGTTTATAACTGTCAGTGAGTAAACTTTTAGATGTTACCCGTCGATATTTCAAGCTGCATAAACATATTGCAATAATTGCGAAATTGTTGATAAATGAATAAAAGCCCCAAGGCGCGGGGATGGGGTAGTGCGAACAGCCTCCCCAAACGAGTTAAGGACAGCCTCCACAAATGCTGCAAAATGCTACCTGACCAATCGCCAAAACTGCAGGCTAAAAAATATATTTGTACATTGCAAAGAATTAATTTGGGAGAAAAACGATTATGAGTAAACAGCACATAGCCAACGGCAAAAAAAAATCAACACAATCAGAAATGTTAAAGGGCAAATTGGAAATAAGCCGCAGCGGAATGGGCTTTGTAATTGTAGAAGACCGAGAGAAAGACATTATGGTAAAGCCAAACGATTTTGGCAGGGCTTTTCACGGCGATGTAGTAAAGGTGCAAGTAATGAATCCACAGGACAGATCAAAAAGACCCGAAGGAAAAATATCGTCGGTGGTTGAACGCAAGCAAACAGAATTTATAGGTAATATTTCAGTAAAAGAAAAATCTGCTTTTTTTATCGCAGGTGGCAACAGCCAAATGCCTGATTTTCATATAGATTTTGGTAAACTAAATGGTGCAAAGGATGGCGACAGGGTAGTGGCTAAGTTTTTAAAATGGGATAAGAGTGATAAGAAACCGGAAGGAGAAATTATAGCAGTAATGACTGCGGAGAATGAGGCGGACATGGCAATGAAAGAAATAATTGTACAGGCAGGTTTTCCTTTACAGTTTGATGATGCGGTGCTTAAAGCGGCAGCTGCGTTATTGCCCAATATTTCCCGAGAGGAATTAAAGAAAAGAAAAGACTGCAGGGATATTTTAACTTTTACAATTGACCCGGTAGATGCAAAAGATTTTGATGATGCGATTTCGATAAGGAACTTGGACAATGGTAATTATGAAATTGGTGTACACATTGCGGATGTGAGCCATTTTGTAACCCCGGGAAGCATCATTGACAAAGCTGCTTACGAGCGTGCAACAAGTGTATACTTGCCCGATAGAGTAAACCCCATGTTGCCCGAAAAAATATCAAACGAACTTTGTTCGTTAAGACCAAATGAAGACAAATATACCTTCTCCGTCATCTTTCAAATAAACAACCGTGCCGAAATAAAACACAAATGGATAGGCAGAACGGTCATACATAGCAACCACCGTTTTACGTACGAAGAAGTGCAGCAAACCATTGAAACCAAAGATGGGCTTCACTTTAAACCTATTTTGTTGTTGGATGATCTGGCAAAGAAATTTAGAAAAGAACGTTTTGACAATGGCGCCATCAACTTCTCATCGCAGGAGGTAAAGTTTAAACTAGATGATGCAGGCAAGCCGATTGGCATCATGATAAAAGAAAGCAAAGACGCCAATAAACTGGTAGAAGAATTTATGTTGCTTGCAAACAGAGCAGTGGCGGAATATGTTTCTAAAATAAAGGTAAACAAAGAAGCCATTCCATTTTCCTACAGAACCCATGACGATCCTGACCCTGAAAAACTAAAACCATTTGTGGCTTTCGCAAAAAAATGCGGGTATGAGTTTGATATGAAAGATGAGAAATCAATAGCAAGGTCGTTTAATAATTTATTGAAAGAAGTAAAAGGAACGACGGAAGAACATGTGCTTGGTCAACTTGGTATTCGTACCATGGCAAAGGCAAAATACACATCAGAAAATGTAGGGCATTACGGTTTGGGTTTCGAAAATTATTGTCATTTTACATCTCCCATACGCAGATATCCGGATGTGATGGTACACAGGGTTTTGCAAAGTATTATTGATAAAAATTTATTTATTGACAAGGCAATGGAAGAAAAAAACAAACATTGCAGCGATAAGGAGCGTGCAGCTATGGAAGCAGAGCGTGCAAGCAACAAATACAAGCAGGTAGAATATATGCAGCAGTTTTTGGGTAAAGAATTTGAGGGTGTTATTTCTGGTGTTTCGGGCTTTGGTTTTTGGGTAGAAACAGTAGAACATAAATGTGAAGGGCTAGTGAGCATAAAAGATTTATCAGACTACGATGATTTTAAACAGGATGAAGCTGATTACTCTTTGGTTGGACTTCGCACGGGCAGGCGTTTTAGAATGGGCGACCATGTAATGATAAAAGTAGTAGCTGCCAATTTAGATAAACGCCAACTCGATTATGAGTGGGTAACGGAAGTGGAAGGAAAAGCAAACCAAGCGAAAGGTCGGGGTGGCAAACCTGTTGTAAAAGCATCCGTAAAATCTGTGAACAAGCCTGCAGGTAAAGCGGTTGCTAAAAAAGTGGCGAAGAAAAAATAAATGATTAAAACCCCGTCAGGGTTTGCAAACCCTGACGGCGGTTGCAAACTTCTACCTTGATTGAGTAAGAATAAACGCTTCAATAGAACCGCCGACGGGGCGTAAAGCTGCCGTAAGTGTTTCGGAGTTTTTTTAATTTCAATTTGGGTTTCGATAATGGTAAAATTCCTGTTATAAATAAGCGGCTCATGAAAAATGGGTAAGTATTAAAATAGAATCTTAAGAATTTTAATTTTCTTTCGTTAGGTATCAAGAACAGCTACAAAAACTTTCATGCAATCATTCCAGTATTTCTCCCAACAATTTGAAGAGCGGTTTAATCTTCGGCATTTTCCAACACACACGCCTACATTGTACGACCCTGCACAGTACATACTAGGCATTAAGGGAAAGCGCATAAGGCCCGTTTGTGTGTACCTCGCAAATGAATTGTTTGAGCCAGTGAACGACGATGCTTATTACGCCGGTGCCTCCATAGAACTGTTTCACAATTTCAGCCTTATACACGACGATATCATGGACAAGGCTCCGCTGCGCAGAGGCATAGAAACCGTGCACCAGAAATATGGCGAGAACACCGCTTTGCTTGCAGGCGATGTAATGTTTGTGACAGCCTACGAAAACCTAAGTAAAGTAAGCGCATGCTACCTGCCACGCTGCATAGATATTTTTAATAAAACGGCAAAAGAGGTTTGCGAAGGGCAGCAGCTCGATATGGATTTTGAAAAAATACATGATGTGAGTTTTAGCGATTATCTAAATATGATCACCCTAAAAACCTCCGTATTGGTGGCGGCAAGTTTGCAGATTGGTGCCGTCATTGGTGGATCAGGGTTGGGCAACCAAAATCATTTATATGAATTTGGTAAGAACCTTGGTATTGCTTTTCAAGTGCAGGATGATTACCTGGATGCATTTGGTGATGCCGCAAAAACAGGCAAACAACAGGGCGGCGATATACTTGCCAATAAAAAAACTTTTTTAATGATACATGCACGGGAGTATTGCACACCCGCTGCAAATGCCGAGTTAGACCTGCTTATAAAAATAAACCCGTCAGATAAAGTAGAAAAGGTTTTGCAAATTTTTAAAGATTGCAAGGCAGATGAATGGAGCGAGCAGCTAAAAGAAAAATACTACAACATAGCACTGAAACATTTAGATGATGTAGCCGTACTTTCACCCAGAAAATTTGAACTGCAAAAACTGGCGTCAGATTTAATGATGCGGGAGAAATAGAAACGATTTATAATATTGTCTTGAGAGTTTCTCAGGACTTTTTTTGAGTAGGAATGTCGATATTTTTAGCACATTTAAAGACACACAAAACTCTGACACAAAGCCAATCCCGTAGAAAGCGGGACAAATAGCTAAAATGCCAGCGTATAACCTTCCAATACCGCCTTACAAATATCTATCAACACTTTGTTGAAAACTTCACTATCAAAATTTTGTTCAACAAGAAGAGATTTTATAAATTTGACAAAATTTGTCAATAGGCGATATGTCAACAGAAACGATTGGAGACAAACTCCGTAAACTTAGAGGGGAAAACGAATTGCCACTTCGTAAGGTGGCAGCATTGCTGGATATTGATGTTGCCATTCTTAGCAAAATGGAACGAGGAGAAAGACCACTTTCAAAGGAAGTGATAATGAAGCTTGCTAAAATTTATAAACATGATGCAGAAGAACTTACTGTTCTATTCCTAAGTCAGAAAATTATTGACGAAGTAGGCGAAGAAGATTTAGCACTTAGAGCTATGCAGGTTGCAGAAGAACAAATAAAATATCAACGTAAAAAGAACGGTAAGAAATAATGGAGTTACAATTAGAGAATTTAATATATCAGGACACCGCTTTTCAAGCGGTTATTAAAGTGTTTGACGGAACAGAGAAAAATACTTTTGACAATGCTGGTATTGAGGGCATACGTTTTAATTTTTGCAAACTAACTGTAAATCAAATAACTGACAACATTAAAGCCATAGCAAAAGAAAACGGCATTGACGATGAAAGTGCAAAGTATTCAGTAGACAATGATTTGTGTATTGAAATGGAAACGGGAACAGGGAAATGTTTATCTAAAAAACTTTCAACCATCAATTCTTATCTTCGCTGCAAAACAAATTGCATAATTAAAGCTAAATATTTAGCTAAAGATGAAATGTGCGACCCCTACGCAAGCATACGGGCAAGCTGCCACAAATGTTGACCATTGCTGCCGCTTTGCTCGGCTAATAAAAAAAAACAAGATTTAAAAATAGCGAATTTTAGATTACAGATTTGTGTAAGGCAAACAACCTAAATACTAAATACAACATGAGCAAAGAACTTACAAAACGGGCCGATAATTATTCTGAATGGTATAATGAGTTGGTGGTAAAAAGTCAGCTGGCAGATCACTCCGCTGTGCGTGGCTGCATG
Organism: Ferruginibacter sp.; assembly: GCA_046153805.1. GTDB lineage: Bacteria > Bacteroidota > Bacteroidia > Chitinophagales > Chitinophagaceae > Ferruginibacter. Next base: position 11,291 of record JBJXGJ010000172.1, read on the forward strand.
GTTATAAAGCCCTACGGCTATGCGCTGTGGGAAAACATGCGTGACCAGCTAGATAGAATGTTTAAAGATACCGGGCATGTAAATGCCTATTTTCCATTGTTTGTACCAAAGAGTTTGTTTGAGGCAGAGGAAACAAATGCAGAAGGTTTTGCAAAAGAATGTGCCGTGGTAACCCACTACCGTTTAAAGGCCGATCCTAATAATAAAGGAAAACTAATTGTAGATCCTGAAGCAAAACTGGAAGAAGAGTTGGTGGTGCGGCCAACAAGTGAAGCCATCATCTGGAACACTTATAAAGGATGGATACAATCCTACAGAGATTTACCCTTGCTTATAAACCAGTGGGCAAATGTGGTTCGTTGGGAAATGCGCACCCGATTATTTTTGCGAACAGCAGAGTTTTTGTGGCAGGAAGGGCATACTGCACATGCTACAAAAGACGAAGCGATTGTGGAGACGGTGAAAATGGTAAATGTGTATGCAGATTTTGTAGAAGAATACATGGCAGTACCGGTTATTAAAGGTGTAAAAACGGCAAGCGAACGTTTTGCAGGCGCAGAAGATACTTATTGTATAGAAGCGTTGATGCAAGATGGTAAAGCATTACAGGCAGGTACGTCTCATTTTCTTGGGCAAAATTTTGCAAAAGCTTTTGATGTAAAGTTTAGTGATAAGAACAACAAGCTAGAATACGTTTGGGCTACAAGCTGGGGGGTTTCAACTAGGTTAATTGGTGCTTTAATAATGGCGCACAGCGACGACCAGGGTTTGGTTATGCCGCCAAAAATTGCACCGCTACAAGTGGTCATTATTCCTATTTATAAAGGCGATGAAAGCAAACCAGTAATTGATGAAAAAGCCCATGCCATGATGAGTACTTTAAAAGCGATGGGCATTCGTGTAAAATATGACGACAGCGATAACGCTAGACCAGGTTGGAAATTTGCGGAGTATGAGTTAAAAGGCGTGCCAATTCGTGTTGCACTTGGTATGAGAGATCTGGAAAATAATGTGGTGGAAGTTGCCAGAAGAGATACAAAAGAAAAGCAAACAATTTCACTGGATGGTATTGCAGATTATTTGAAAAATTTGTTGGATAAAATTCAACAAAATATTTATAACCGTGCACTAACATTTAGAAATGAAAATATAACAGAAGCCAATTCATTTGAAGAAATGGTAAAATTATTGGATGAAAAGGGAGGCTTTATTTCGGCCCATTGGGATGGTACAGCAGAAACAGAAGAAAAAATAAAAGACCAAACCAAAGCTACTATCCGTTGTATTCCTTTAAATAATAAACAGGAAGAAGGTATTTGTATTTTAACCGGAAAACCAAGCACGGAAAGGGTTTTGTTTGCCAGGGCTTATTAGAAAAATACATTGTTGAAAAGGCATTGATAACTTCAATGCCTCTTTTTTATGCAATGCAAAAAATATTTTTAATATTCATTTATAATTAACCACAACTGCATTTATGGAAACACCTGAAAATTTAATTTCGACAGAACTTCAAATTGATAACAATGCTTACCTGCATCTTAAAGAAACAGCCGGATGGGCAAAATTTTTGGGGATCGTAGGTTTTGTTTTTTCTGCATTAATAGGAATTATTGCCTTTGTTGTACCTGCTTATCTTAAAAGTTCAATGAGTAGTAATCCCTATGGCAATGCCGGTGCAGGCATGTTCTCTATGATGAGCGGATTTATTACAGTCCTCTATCTAATACTTGCAATAATGGGATTTTTTATTTCACTCTTTGCATACAAATTTGGCGTAAAAACAAAACTTGCATTACAAAATACGGACCAAGAAAGTCTGGATAAAGGCTTGATGAATTTAAAGTTTTTATTTAGATTTCACGGCATTATTATGATTATTTATCTTGGCTTTATCACACTTGCTATAATTGGTGGAGTTGTGGGCTCAATGATGAGTAGGTAATGAAAAAACATTCTCAAATATTTCTATAAAGTATTTTAGGATATTCGTTATTCCTTAGTTGCCAGATAATTATAATCTTCCAACAACTTCTCCAAAAAATCTATGGAGGAAAGTTTGGATTCAATTTTAAGCACGTCTTTAATCTTGTATTCAATACGCATACAAATATCGTGGTTGTGGTTTTTACGTGCCTGCGTAAGTACAGATTTAACGGTGTTTATGTCGTTGTCTGACAGGCGCATTACTTCTGGAAAAGTGGCTTTGTAATCTGTAGCATTTACAGGAATGAATATGGTGTCGTTAACTGACATAAACGACTTAGCATCTACTACGGCTGTGCCAGCAGCAAGGTCGCCGAGGCGCTGGCTTCTTTTGGAAACAAGAATTGCTATAATAACGGCTACACCAAAAAAACAGGTATAAAAAGCGTAATAGAACAACGCAACAGAGGAGGCGTAGATATAACCGAATAAAAATGGCCACTCAAAAAACTTGGTTATCCACCTAAGTACAAACTGACCGAATGTTGGTTCTCCTCCCTCCAGACTTATCACTCTTATTTGCATTAATTTTTTGCCAATCGTTTGTCCGTTTAGCAATAACTCGGTGAGCAGTGAGTAGAAAAGCATGGGCAATGAAACAACGATAATATCAAAGCCTATACTAGATTCTGTGTTTAAACCCAGTTGGTCATACAACAAATATTTCATGCTAAAAAGATAAACAGCAAGCAGGGCAAAATCAATAAGGTAAGCAAGCAGTCTTTTATGAAAAGCCGCAATCTCAAAATCGAGCCCCACGTTAAACGCTGTATTTATTTGTACGGTAGGCATGTTACCTGCAATTTACAAGCAACAAAACACAATTGAATACAAAAGCATATTTTTTTATGAATAAAAAATGATAGAAATTGTAAGTACTAATTAACTGAAGAAAATAAGCGGGATTTTTTATGAGGGAGGCAATGTTTATAAAGAAGAATGCAGATAAGTGGAAGGCTTACCAGCAGGAAGATCCCGCCGATCCTGATGACGTATCCGAACGTTTTATAACGCTTATGGATGATCTTGCTTATGCAAAAACCTTTTACCCAAAAAGTAAAACAACCAAGTGGATAAACGGACTTGCCGCAAGTGTTTACCAAAATATATATCGAAATAAGAAAGAAAAATATGCCCGAATATTTACTTTTTGGAAATATGAATTGCCACTAATAATAAGGAAGCACCATCGCACTTTTTTATTTACGACTGTTATTTTTACGCTGTTCGTAGTGCTTGGTGTTTTTGCATCTAAACAGGATCCTGATTTTGTACGGGGGATATTGGGAGATGATTACGTGCGAATGACGGAAGATAATATTGCAAATGGAGATCCTTTTGGCGTGTATAAAGATGATAACCCTTTTAACATGTTTGTGCGGATAGCATTTAACAATATTAAAGTTGCGTTCATTACTTTTATTGGAGGTTTTACAGGAGGCTTACTTACATTTTATTTGCTTTGGAGCAATGGAATTATGCTTGGCAGTTTTCAATATTTCTTTTTTGCAAACGGCTTGGGCCTTCAATCTGTTCTCGTAATATGGATACACGGTACCATAGAGATTTCTTCTATAATTATTGCAGGTGCTGCCGGTTTTATTCTCGCCAATGGTTTACTTTTTCCGGGTACATACACACGTATGGAATCGTTTAAAACGAATGCAAAAGATGCAGCTAAAATTTTAATTTGTCTGATACCGTTTTTTATAGGTGCAGCTTTTTTAGAGAGTTACATTACACACCTTATGAGCGATACATACGATAAAGCACCGGGCGGCATGCCGGTATGGTTAAGCGTTGTAATATTATCATTGTCATTTTTACTCATTACCTGGTATTTTGTTATATGGCCTATAATGCTGAATAACAAAGGATTTTTTATTAAAAAAGACGGCATCGTTTCCAGGCTGCAAGACACTGATGCGTAAAACAATTATTTCCTTTTTAGTGTTTTTTATAATGGGCGTTGCCGTGCATGCCCAAAGCGATACAATGTCTTATTCTGCGACTGACTCTACTTATTTAATAGATGATGATGAGGAAGAAGATAACGAAACAGAATCTAATTTTGCCAAAGATGTACTTTCAGATACAAGCATAAATTTTAATGAATATGCACTTAACAAAGACTCCATTGCCTTTTGGAAAAACAAAAAAGAATATGGCTGGATAAGTAACCTAGATAGTTTTTTATTGGCAAAAAAGAAAGAAGCTAGTGCGCAATCAAAGGTTGTAGTGAGTGAAAATAGAGGAGGTTCTTTTTTGGGCAGCCTCTTTAATTCGGGAGTTTTGCAATTTATCATCTGGCTTGTTGCAGCCGCCTTGGTTATTTTTATTATTTACAAACTTTTTTTAAGCCAAGGCATTTTTTCCAAACAATCTGCAAAGTCAAAGTTACAAGTGCAGGAAGTGGAAGAAGAAGTTCTGCTTAACAATGATTACGATTCGCTTATTAATCGGGGTTACGGTAGTGGTGACCTGCGGCTTGCCATGCATTTTTTATTTTTAAAGACCTTGAAAAAACTGAGCGACAGAGAGTTGATTACCTATGCCGTTGATAAGACAAATACAACTTACATGACGGAATTACCGGCTGCAAAACGAAACGATTTTGCCGCACTTGCGCTCTATTATGAATATGTTTGGTACGGTAAAATAAGTATTGAAAGAACAACCTTTGACAGTATAAAAAGTAAATTTGACGAATTTTTAAACAGATTATAATTGGTTCACTTTTGTAAAAATATTATTGGTTTGTTAATGCTGATTGTGTGCCTGCATGCATGCGAACCAGTCGGTAAAAAAATGCCTGATTTAAAAGAAAGTTTTTCTTATAAAGACAACAGACCTTTCGGCACATCCGTAGCATACAATATGCTGAAGAGCGCCTATCTAGAAAAAAAGATTGAAGTAAATAAAAAACCATTTGCTGATAATTATGGGTGGGATTACGATACGGCTTCCCTTTACTGGAACATCAGCAGAAATTATTATTTAAATGAAAAAGACGCAGAATCATTGCTGTCTTTCATTTACAAAGGCAATACCGCATTTATTTCTGCAGCAAATTATGATACATCCTTTTTAAATAAGTTATTTTGCAAGCAGAACGAACCAGATTATTTTCTTGCAAATAATATCTTGGCTGTAAAAAATACCTCGGTTCGTTTTAATAAAAATCTTTCTCTTTACGACGAAGATTTCAGTTATTTTTATTTGCCGTTCCTTCATTATTTTTCAAAGATAAATGGTTCTTATGCGAGAATAATTGGGTACAACGATGGGGGTAAAGCAAATTTTTTTGTTTTTATGTGGGGCAAAGGACGCATCTATTTTCACAATGAACCAAGGGCACTTAGTAATTATTTTTTGCTGACCAACAGCAATTATTTATACCTGCAGGAAATTTTGCAGATGATGCCTGAAAAACCTACAAGCGTCTATTGGGATAGCTATTACAGCAACAGAACCTTTTCATCAACTAACAGCGATGGCAAGTCAACACTATATACTTTAATGAAATACCCGCCGCTGGCGAAGGCATTTTTTATTGCCCTAACATTACTGCTGCTATATATTTTTTTTAACAGCAAACGCCGCCAAAGGATTGTGCCTGTTATTAAGCCTTCGGTAAATACCAGCATTGCATTTGCAGAAGCCATAGCAGGTTTATACCTCCAAAAAAAGGATAATAAAATAATTGCAGAAAAAATTATTACATATTTTAACGAATACGTACGAACCAAATTGTTTTTAAATATCCATGTGAGCGATGTAAGCTATGCTCCAATGCTCAGCAGAAAAAGCGGTGTTGAACTGTGCATTACAGAAGAGCTTTCAAAAATGATTGTATCAATTAATAAAAGTGATAAAGTGAGCGATGAACAACTCCTAACATTAAACGGATTAACAGAAATTTTTTTTAAAAATAAATTATAATGGAAGATATTTTTTTTCAGGAAAGTAGCCCCGTTACAGAGCTTAACCGAAAGTTACAGGATATAAGAGCCGAAATTGCAAAAGTAATAGTAGGGCAGGAGCAGGTGGTAGATCTTTTGCTTATCGGCTTGTTGTGCGATGGGCATTTACTGTTGGAAGGTGTGCCAGGCGTTGCAAAAACACTTGCTTCAAAATTGCTCGCCCGCATTATTGATGTCAACTTTTCACGGTTGCAGTTTACGCCGGATCTTATGCCCGGCGATGTAATTGGCACATCTGTTTTTAACCCAAAAGAAAGCGTATTTTATTTTAAACCCGGGCCAGTATTTAGTAACATTGTTTTAATAGATGAGATAAATCGTGCTCCTGCAAAAACACAATCTGCTTTGTTCGAAGTAATGGAGGAGCGACAGGTAACGGTAGATGGAATGACGCATGCTATGCAATACCCATTCATTGTGCTGGCTACCCAAAACCCAATAGAACAGGAAGGTACATACAGATTGCCGGAGGCGCAACTGGATCGTTTTCTTTTCAAAATTTATATAAATTATCCAACCCTTAAGGAAGAGATAATGATACTTACTCAACAGCAGGGCAAAACACAAAACCAGTTATTGCAGTACGCTAGCAAAATTTTATCGCCAAGCGAAATTGCTAAATACCGGGAAGTTGTGCAAAACATTACTGTTGACGAAAACCTCATTTCCTACATTGCCAGTATAGTGCACGAAACAAGAAATAATTCATCGCTTTATTTAGGCGCATCTACAAGGGCATCGCTTGCGTTGTTAAAGTCTGCAAAGGCAACTGCAGCAATAAAAGGAAGGGATTTTGTAATACCCGAAGATGTGCAGGAAATGGCACCTCATGTTTTGCGCCACCGCATAATGCTTACACCCGAAAAGGAAATGGAAGGCATATCTACCGACGACCTGGTGGAGAGTATTTTAAAAGGAATAGAAATTCCACGATAAATGAGTTTTACTAAAAAGTATATCGGCGATCTTTTTGTGACACAGCGTTTTTATGTTGTGATGGGAAGTGTTGTGGCTGCCTATTTTCTTTCTTTTTTCTTTCCGGTATTATACCCTATTGTAAATGTATTATTCGCTGTTACCTGCCTGCTGGTACTGGCAGATTATTTATTTCTGTTTGTATTTTTTAAGCCACCGATAGGCAAAAGAAGGGTAGCAGACAGATTGAGCAATGGCGAAGAGAACAGTATTGGATTATCTGTCACTAATAAAATGCCGTTTGTAATAAATCTGCAGGTAATAGATGAGTTTCCAGAGCAAATGCAGGAAAGGGCAATGCGCATAAATAAGAAACTGCCCGCCAATAAAACCGTTGAAATAAAATACAGCATAGTACCATTAAATCGTGGGGCATATCAATTTGGCAATATCATTGTTTATCTTGAATCGTTGCTGGGGCTTTTGCAAAAAAGAGAAACAATTAATGCGGCAGAAACCGTAAGAGTTTATCCTTCCTTTATAAACCTTGGCAGATACCAGTTAATGGCGCAGACGGTAACCAACGAATACGGAGGCAAACGAATGCGCAAAATAGGGCAGAGTATGGAGTTTGAGCAAATAAAAGATTATGTAGGTGGGGATGATATTCGTACTATTAACTGGAAAGCAACTGCCAGAAAAGGAACATTGATGGTAAATAATTATACCGACGAAAAATCGCAGCAGGTATATTGTATCATTGATAAAGGCAGGTTGATGAAAATGCCTTTTTACGGTTTAAGTTTATTGGACTATGCCATAAATGCAACACTCGCAGTCACAAATATTTGTCTGCAAAAGCAGGATAAAATCGGGTTGCTAAGTTTTTCAAATAAAATGGGGAATGTGGTTGCTGCAGACCGAAAGCCAATACAGCGGGAAAATATTATGCAGGTATTGTACAAAGAAAATACAGCTTTTCTGGAGAGTGATTATGAGATGCTGTATATGCAGGTACGCAATAAAATAAAGCAACGGAGTTTACTCATACTGTTTACAAATTTTGAGTCCTTAAATGGCCTAAACCGCCAGGTAAATTATTTACGTTCTATAGCAAAACATCATTTGCTGCTGGTAGTATTTTTCGAGAATACCGAGCTTACAAAATTATCGGGCGCACAGGCAAATACGGTAGAAGATATTTATGTAAAAACAATAGCAGATAAACTTGCATTCGAAAAAAGACTCGTAGTTAAAGAATTATTAAAATATGGTATTCTATCAATTTTAAGTTCTCCACAAAACCTTACCGTAAATACAATCAATAAATATTTGGAGTTAAAATCGAAACAGGTTTTGTAACATATTCTTATTGGCTTCTGATTCATTTTTATTCTGTGATGGTTGCCACCGCTTTTATATTGAATAATTTTTTCCCCTTTATATCATTTATTTTTACAAAAAAAAATTGGCTAAAGGATCATATTTTGCAAAACACCTTGCACAACTCGGAGAAGGAATTGAAACTCCGGCAAGGCAGATTTTACCCCATGTACAAATAAGCGATGATCAAAAAGTAATTTTTGAACAGGGCAAAGTTATTCTAGTTGATAAGCCGCTGCATTGGACCTCTTTTGATGTTGTGAGAAAAATACGCAGCACAATTAGGATAAGAAAGGTAGGTCATGCCGGTACCTTAGATCCTTTGGCTTCGGGTCTTTTAATTGTATGCACAGGTAAGTTTACAAAAAAAATAAATGAATACATGGCGCAGGTAAAAGAATATACAGGCACATTTACTTTAGGCGCAACAACACCTACTTACGACAAAGAGAGTACAACAGAAAACTTCGCCCCATTTGAGTTTATCAGTGAAGAAGATATTAAAAATGCTACCAAACAATTTCTTGGCAAAATTCAACAATACCCACCCGTTTATTCTGCAATAAAAAAAGAAGGCGTTGCATTATATGAACTTGCACGAAGAGGAGAGGAGGTTGATTTAAAAGCAAGAACAATTTTTATAGACGAATTTGAGATTACCAAAGTTGAATTGCCCGTGGTAAATTTTAGGGTGCTGTGCGGCACGGGTACGTATATACGCAGTCTGGCGCATGATATGGGCGTGGCATTGGGTTGTGGTGCCTATTTAAGTGAACTGCGCAGAACAAAAATTGGAGATTATCATGTAGATGATGCTGTAACAATGGAAGGGTTTATGGACGAATTGAAGAAGGGGTTATAAACAAAGATGAGCTTTTACTAGCGTCCCAACATTAAAATATTTTGTTCTTTAAAATTATTGCTGGTAGAGGGCTTTAGCCAAAAAATTAGCTTCAACGATTTCAACTAATTTTGGATTTTTGCGTTTGCCATTTTGGCAAATTTGCAAAATGAATAATGGGAAGTATGTTTTTTCGTAAGTAACTGATTTTTTGAGTTTCGATGATTTCATTAAACTAATAAAAAAAAGCAACGGCAATTATAAGATTAAAACTTTTTCTTTCTGGAATAAGCTGCTTCTGCATGCTCTTTGGGCAATTAGCAAAACTAGAAAGGCTGGGTGATTGGGTCACCTGTTTAAAAACACAGCATACAAAATAGTATCACTTGGGATTAGGTTCTTCCCTCACAAAGTCCAATCTTGCTCACGCAAACGAAATTAGCGATTGGCGTATTTATGCTTACTATGCATATTTACTAATTGCTAAGGCTCGTAAAGTAGGCGTAGCATCCTCAGACTTTGCACTAAAAATAGACGGAAACGTTTATGCTGTTGATACTACAACTATAGATTTATGTCTAAGCGTATTTTGGTGGGCTAAATTCCACAAGAATATAGGTGCCATAAAGTTGCATACTCAGTTTGATGTTAAAAGGTATCCTCTTAAGTAAGTTTTACCTTAAAAAAATCAAATGTTCTTTGCCACGCCAATGCCGCAGCCGGTTTATCGTATCGTGGTGTAGTGTCGTTATTAAAACCATGGTTTACAGCAGGGTAAATATAGCCGCTGTATTCTTTTTTGTTTTCTTTTAATGCCGCTTCATAAGCCGGCCATCCTGCATTTACTCTGCTATCAAGTTCAGCAAAATGCAATAATAAAGATGCTTTAATTTTTGGTACATCTTCTGTTGCCGGTTGTCCTCCATAGTATGGAACAGACGCAGCTAAGTCACCTATTCTAACTGCCATCATGTTAGCAATACCACCACCGTAACAAAAACCTGTAACACCCACTTTTCCATTACAACTTTTGCGGGTTTTAAGATAATCATACGCAGCAATAAAATCTTCCTCCATTTCTTTCTTGTCTCGCTTTGCTTGCAACACTCTTCCTTGTTCATCTGTGCCAGGGTAACCACCGAGTGGTGTTAATGCATCTGGTGCAAGAGTTATAAATCCTTCGAGGGCAGCCCGTCTTGCTATATCTTCAATATGTGGATTAAGCCCACGGTTTTCATGCACCACTACTATCCCGCCGAGTAATCCCTTTGCATTGGCAGGCATTGACAACAAGGCTTTGATAGTACCTCCGCCTTTTATAGATGTGTAGGTTATATATTCCGATATTAAACGGGGATCGTATGCTTTAATTTGGGTACCGCCTTTGTAGTCTGGCATTAAAAAACTTAACAGCGATGTTACAGTAAGCGTGCCAACTGCATACAAAGAAAGTTTTTGCACAAAATCTCTACGGTTTATATGGTCATGTACATATTCGTCATACAAATCGAACACTTCCTGTTTTATATCTTCTTTTCTAATTTCGCTCATAAGTCTCTTTTTAATTTTACACGATAAATTTAGCTAATTATATCAATCATTCTACAAAGTTGTTTTCGGTATTAAGAAATAAAAACTCACTCCTTTATACAGCAATAACTTAATAATTTCGCTCTATCCTATTAAATGTTTCATCTTCTTAGATGCTTTCCATGTTACCATTTTATATAAAAATTTCTGACTAACTTTAAGTTCATCATTTCTTCATTTAAAATTTTGCTTTATGAAAGTTGCTGATATTTTAAGATCGAAAGGAAGCTTTGTATATTCTTTAGCTGGAGACTCATCTGTATTTGATGCATTGAAAATGATGGCAGAAAAAAACATTGGGGCGTTAATGATTATTGAAAAAGACAAATTGTTAGGGATTTTCTCCGAGAGAGATTATGCCCGTAAAATAGTATTGCAAGGCAAGGCATCGCATGACACGCAGGTGAGTGAAATAATGACCAAAACTGTTATTACTGTAGAGTCGGAAAATAACCTGGAGCAATGTATGGAATTGATGACCAAAAATAAGATTCGTCATTTGCCGGTGGTAGATAATGATAAAGTAGCGGGCATTATTTCGATAGGTGATGTGGTGATGGCCATTATTGAAACCCAAAAAGAAACCATTACACATTTGCAAAATTATATTGCCCAATAATAGCAGGTATTTATTGCATACAAACCTCCACTGTTTTATATTAACTCTTAATTAAACACATAGCGCCAAAAATATTTTTCCGAAAATAAATGAAAAACCCATTTTCTCTCTTCCGTAAAATAGCCTTCTTAGAGGGTATTTCGTTTTTAGTTTTATTGTTCATAGCCATGCCGTTAAAGTACTTTGCAAATATGCCAATGCCGGTTCGCATTGTAGGCGGCTTGCATGGGGCACTATTTGTAACTTTCATTATTTTAGCATTGATGGTGGCTCTTTCAACAAAAAAAAGTCTCTTTTGGTTGTGCAAAGCAGCATTGGCCTCGTTTATTCCTTTTGGTACTTTTTATATGGATAAGGAATGGAAAATAGAGGAAAAAGAAAGTTTATCACTTACCAGTGGTAAATAATAAAAATGTAAAGTATTAGTTCGTACAAATCATCAAATAATGCCCATTACATATCCCAAAAAACTAGCACCGACTCACAGGTTTAATTTGCTTGGTAAAATTTAATTTAACTAATATGAGAGCTGTTTATTTCATCATTTTATTTGTGGGGACCACCATTACAACCCATAGTCAGCAAATTAAAAAATGGAAAATAACAGATATTGTAGAAATGATTGATAAATCAGACTCGGTATTGATTATTAATTTTTGGGCTACCTTTTGCAAACCCTGTGTAGAAGAAATACCTGACTTAATAAAATATGCAACCAAGTACAAAAAAGAAAAAGTAGCATTGCACCTCATCAGTTTAGACCTGGCTGACTACTACCCTGCCAAAATAAAAAAGTTTGTAGCGGTAAAAAAATATGCCGCAAATATTGCATGGTTGGATGAGAGTAATGCCGATTATTTTTGCCCTTTCATCTCTCCGGATTGGAGTGGCTCAATCCCTGCCACATTATTTGTAAATAAAAAAAACGGCTACAGAAAATTTTATGAGAAAAAATTATCTGCAGCCGATATCGAAAATGAAATAAAACTTTCGCTAAAATATAATTAAGCTTTTCTTTTTATTGTGCAACCTATGCTCTTGCTCGTTTTGGTGGCAATGTCTTTACCAGCCTTCATTTCACCTATAGCAATTTGCAAATGCATTCTGCCAACCTTTGCTGCATCGTTTGCATTATCATCTATAGCGCCATGGTACACAAGTTTTAAATTTTTATCAAACAAAAAACATTCAGGTGTGCGGTTGGCACCAAATGCATCTGCCAATACATTGTTTTCATCCACTGCATAATACCATTTGTAATTTTGGTCTTTTGCATATTTTTTCATGGCTTCGTAACTGTCATCATCTGCACGCTGTGCTTCGTTGCTGTTTAAAACAATTACACCCACATTCATTTTTTGCGCATACGCCGAAATATCTTTTGTGCGTTGCTGGTATTTTACAACATAAGGGCAGGTATTACAACTAAACATCACCAATAAACCATTCTCCTTTTTAGCAGCCTCCATGGTAATTTCCTTACCACTTACCTCTTTCAATTTTGCAGTTGCATTTGGTAAGGCATCGCCAATGTTTAACCCATCAATTGTAATGAACGACATCAGTGACGCCGCAATAATTGCTACCGATGCGAAAAGTATTTTTTTCATGATTTTTATTTTTTGATAAAATTACAAAAAGAAATAAAGATCAATTGTCTCTGATATGCTAAAAATTTTTGACAGATCTTCTTTTTCATCTTAAATCCAACGTTCATAATTTACTTACCAGCTGCCACTTGCCCCACCGCCACCGCCGCTGCCACCACCAAAACCGCCAAAGCCGCCACCACCGCCGCCTGACCAACCTCCACCACCACCTCTGCCACCACCGCCAAGGAGCGTACTCCAAAGCACAGCTTCTGCAATACCCGTTTGCCCACGGCGACTCATAAAGGAGCCACCACCGCCTCTACCACCACCACGAGATATTAGTAATACAATAATAATAATTACAATAAAAAATATGATGCTACTGCCACCACCTTTCCCGCTGCTTTTTTTTCTTGCGGTATTGTACTGGCCTTTCACTGCCTGCACAATTGCATCGGTACCCTGGTCTATACCTCTATAGTAATCATTGCCCTTAAAATTTGGAACAATGATATCGTCAATTATACTTTTAGCTGTTGCATCTGTTAACGCTCCTTCCAAGCCATAACCAACCGTGATATCTAATTTTCTTTCGTCTTTTGCAATAAGTAAAATAACACCATTGTTATTTTTGGAGCCTACGCCCCATGCCCGCAACAGGCCCACATTATAGTCTGCAATGGTTGCACCATTTATAGTGGGCACAATTACAACCGCAATTTGGGTTGAAGTGCTATCGTCAAGTGAAACAAGTTTTTGTTCGAGGGTTTGTATTTGGTCCGGTGTAAGGGTGTTGGTATAGTCGTTTACAAGCCTTGGCGGGCTTGGCTTTGCAGGGTAGTCTTGCCCCATCACCATTACCGAACAAAACAGTAAAAAAGATGCAAATATTATTTTTATAAAACGGCTCATGTATGTACTTAAATAAATAATTTATTTGCCAAAAACGATCTCGTCGGGCAACTCATTTTTATCATCTTTAATATTGTATGGAAATTTTTCTTTTAAAGTATCACCAATTTTTGAAATACAATGCACCATTCCACCACAAATATCATCTCCTGTAAATTCTGCTAACATTTCTGTCACAGCATCGTTCCAATAATTTTGACCGGTAGCTTTATAAATACCTTCATCACCAAAAAGTACCAATTCTTTGTCTTTTACGGCCATGTAAAGCAGCACCGCATTTCTATCATCGGTTTTATCCATTTTTAAATTGTAGAAAACCTCTGCAGCCCGATCCATGGGGTCAACATAAGCATTCTTACTTTCTACAAACACACGTACCTCGCCACTTGTCCGCTTTTCAGCTTTGCGTATTGCATCTACAATACGTGCTTTTTCTTCGTCAGTAAAAAAAGATTTCTTTCTAAAGAATGGAAAAATTTTCATCTAGAATTTTATTTCGGTTACTTTTTCTGCGCCAGCATCTGCGCT
>JBJXGJ010000178.1:0-6645 GCA_046153805.1 Ferruginibacter sp.
AAATTGCACTAACTCTTTTGGAAAGAAAAAAAGATGTAAAAAAAATATCAAAGAAAAGGAAAATGATGAAAGCCATGAGTAATGTTGAATATAGAGAAAGAATTATGAAAGTTTAAAAGCGAATGCCCTGTTTTAAATTTGTAGAGAAAGTCTTTTATGATATATTGAAATAGCTTTGTGCCAAATATGATTTTAAATACCCCAAACCCAAACTGATAGAACTTGCAAAAGCAGTAAAATATTTAGTAGGATGGGCAGACAAAATTCGCAGACTGGAATAAAAGAGATGACATAAAATCTTCATTGAAAGTGGGGCTGATATTATTAATTGATGCCTTTGGCTACCCACCTGTGGAAAGAGGTGAAGTGTCTGTAGAAATTTTTGAGCAGGCGGAAAATTTTAAGAAAAATGAGAGGGGCTGAGAAACCATTAGATATTTCAAAACAATACCCTCTCCAAATTATTGGCTTGTCAGCAGCATTAAATAGTCTGTCAAATAATTTCTATTTCACATCAAAATCAATCACAACATTTTCTGTGAGTGGATGGCTCTGGCAGGTAAGAATAAAGCCATCAGCAACTTCATCATCTTCTAATGCATAGTTTACATCCATGTGTACTTTTCCTTCTATAAGTTTTGCCCTACAGGTGCAGCAGACACCGCCCTTGCAGGCATAAGGTAAGTCAGCACCTTGTTGTAGTGCCGCATCAAGAATATTATCTGCCTTGTATGCTAAGTCAAATTTGAAAGTTCTTCCATCAAGTTTGATGGTAATATTACTCTTTGACCCCTCGTCTGTTTCTACTGCGAACTGTTCTTTGCCTGTTTCTTTGAGTTTTTGGCCCGGTGTAGTAAACAGTTCAAAATGGATATTGGATTTGCCGACTCCATTTTCCTCTAAAAATGCGGCCGCAGCAAAAATCATTTCTTCGGGACCGCAGAGATAGGCGTCGTTAAAATCTTTAAATTTTAAAAGATGTTTTAAGCCATCCAGTTTTTCTGTGCCTATTCTACCATAATTTATATCGGCATCTGTTCTTTCTCTGCTTAAAATATTTATACAGGTAAACCGCTGCATAAACTTATTTTTTAAAGCCTCTATTTCTTCAAAAAAAATGATGGACCCCCGGCTTTTATTACCATAAATAAGTGTAAAACTACTTTCGGTCTGGGTTTTAAGCGTATGTTTTATGATAGAAATAATGGGCGTGATACCACTACCTGCTGCAATGGCAAGATAATTTCCTGTATCAACCTTTGCATTAAACCTGCCTGTTGGAGGCATAACATCAAGCACATCTCCGGCTTTTAGTTCATCGTTTGCAAAAGAAGAAAAAAGCCCGCCTGTTGTTTTTTTTATGGCAACCTTCAATTCTTTCTCATATGGCGCATTGCATACAGAGTAAGACCGGCGTATTTCTTCGCCGTTAATTTGCTTTTTAACCGTAATATTTTGTCCTTCTTTAAATGAAAAAATTTCTTTCAAATCTTCTGGAACAATAAAACTTACAGAAACACAGTCACTCGTTTCTTTTTTTACTTCTTTTACCTTCAATGGGTGAAAATGTGTTGCCATTATTTAATTATTCCGTGTAATAAATGTTGCACCATTGTATCTTCCAGTTCCTCAATTGTAAATTCGTTCTTGTGGCGTTGCCTTAATTCCAAACCCCTTACGGCAGATAGAATGGCAAGTACCGCAATACTTGGTAGCAGGTTTTTAAATAATTTTTTTTCTATTCCATCTTTTATTATTTCTATCATGTTTGTTTCGTAAACCTTTCTTTGGGCAAGAAAAGTTTCGAGGTATTTTTGAGGTAGTCTCTTCCACTCATGTTCCGATACAAAAACTTTATCAAAATCAGTTGATAATTTGCGTACATGAAAACGAATAATTTCTGCCGTTTTTTCTATCGCATTGTTTTTGGACGTCATCACTTCCGTCATATGGGCTGTATAATCTTTTGCAACGTCAAAACATATTTCCTGTAATAATTCAGCTTTTGAACCAATATGGTTATAAAGGCTAGGTGCTTCTACACCGAGCGATTCTGCAAGTTCACGTACAGATGCCGCTGCAAAACCTTTTTTTCTAAACAATTCGGCTGCATTTAAAAGAATGATATCTTTAATGGTGCTGTTTGATTCTACTTTAATTTTTGCCATGGTTCTAATTCAAAATTAAAAAATTTTTCCGAGTTAATTTTTCTAAAAGTGATCTATCTGTTATTTCACCCTTCAAAAACACCTGCACCTTGTCTTGTAACCATCCAATCGTCTGTTGTACAATCTACAATGGTAGATGGGGTCATATTTCCTATTCCGCCATCAATTACAAAGTCAACCCTGTCTTTAAAATTTTCAAATATTATTTCGGGGTCGGTATAATCCTCTACCAGATCGCCTGGCAAAGAAGCACTCAGTAATGGATTACCCAATGTATCTATTAAATCTCTGCAAATATTATTATCCGGTACCCTGAGCCCAATGGTAGATTTTTTACTTTGCAACATTTTAGGCACCTGCTTACTTGCCGGCAATATGAAAGTAAAAGGCCCCGGCAAGTGGTTTTTTAGCATGCGGTACAAAGGTGTATCTATGCTTTTTGTGTAGTCGCTTAAATGGCTTAGGTCTTTGCATATAAAGGACAGCTGAGCTTTTAAAGGCTCTACGTTTTTTATGCGGCAAATTTTTTCAATGGCTTTTGGCTGCATAATATCGCAGCCAATACCGTAAATAGTATCAGTAGGGTATATAATGATGCCACCATGTCTCAGGCATTCCGCCAGTTGTTTTACAAGGCGTGGTTGCGGGTTATCTGGATGTATATGTAGTAGCATTGTGCTTAGTTATTAGTTAATGAACGCCGTTTCTGATTGCTCATTCAATCACTGTTTAGATAATTTGTTTGATCATGTAAATGCACCCTGCTTTATAATAAGCCTCATTAGCACGTTAGCAAATTTGCACATTGGCACATTGTTTTTGCTTACTTTTGCACCGTTTTTAACAATCAAACCTACAAATTTAATACCATGTCATTAATTACTGTCGGCACTATGGCTTTTGACGCAATTGCAACGCCATTTGGCAAAGTAGATAAAATAATTGGCGGGTCTGCCACTTATGTTGCTTATGCTGCTGCCAATTTTGTAACACCTATTCAGCAGATATCAATTGTTGGATACGATTTTCCACAGGATGAAATGGATCTGCTTACGCAAAGAGGTGTTGAACTTGATGGAGTGGAAATTGTAAAGGATAAGAAATCGTTTTTTTGGAGCGGGAAATACCACATGGATATGAACTCCAGAGATACACTAGTTACTGATCTAAATGTACTCGAAGATTTTAACCCAATTGTGCCAGATACTTACCAGGGAGCGGAGTTTTTAATGCTTGGTAATTTAATGCCTAAACTACAGCTAAGCGTTATAAACCAACTGAAAAAACGTCCAAAATTAATTGTAATGGATACCATGAATTTTTGGATGGACATTGCAATGGACGACCTAAAAGAAGTATTGAAGAGTGTAGATGTTTTGTTGGTGAACGATGCCGAAGCAAGACAATTGAGCGAAGAATTATCGCTGGTAAAAGCCGCTAAAAAAATAATGGAAATGGGCCCCGGTTTCTTAATTATTAAAAAAGGAGAACATGGTGCTTTGTTGTTTCATGAAAACCAGGTTTTCTTTGCACCGGCGTTGCCTTTAGAAGAAGTGTTTGACCCAACAGGTGCTGGTGATACTTTTGCCGGCGGGTTTATTGGCCACCTGGCAAAAACAAAAGACATTAGCTTTGATAATATGAAAACCGCCATTATTGTGGGCAGTGCTATGGCAAGTTTTTGTGTGGAAAAATTTGGTCCTGAGCGTTTAAAGGAAATTACAAAAGCTGATATTGATACCCGCATTGCAGAGTTTGTAGAGCTGGTAAATTTTGATATAGATTTAGTTTAACAAATACTTATTGTGGATATAATCATTTTAATTTTCCTCATCATTGATATTGGGAAATTAGCAAAAAGAAAGGGGCAATCTGTTTTGAAATGGAGGTTTAATTTAGCTATTGGGTGGATTGGGGGCGAACTCCTTGGATTGATTATCGGCGTGTTGTTTTTTGGAAGCGATAACATCGGAAGTTGGCTATTACTTGCCATTGGCTTTGCAGGAACTTCCTATTTTCTTATAAAAAATTATTTGTCAAAATTGCCAGACTTAATTAATGAAGAGGATGTAAAGAACAAGTAGCAGCGAGATACAGATATTTTTAATATCTCTTAGAATCTTTTTGAATTAAATTCTTCCACTACCACTTAAGTTCTACATCTTAGTTTCACCGCAGAGAAAATGAGAAGTAAGAGTTCTCGCTGAGAAGAAAAGTTCTCTGCGCAACCTCTTTATACTCCTGCACTCCGTGGTGAACAAAGGAAAATAATTTACCCAAACAGCTTCGTAATTATTTATAAAAATAAATCGTTGTACAATTTCCCTCCTGGTACAACAGCGTATTTATCAAGTTCTGTAATACCTTCTTCTTTTAATACATCTTCATCTATAAAAGTATTGCCTGTGCAGGTTGCTGCAGGCCTGCTTAAAATAGCAAAAACAGCATCTGCAACAATGTCCGGTGTGCGGCTCATATTGATTAGCGCATCGCCACCAAGCAAATTTTGCACGGCAGCAGTGGCTATAGTAGTTCGTGGCCACAATGCGTTAGATGCTATATTAAACTGTTTTAATTCTGCTGCCAAACCCAATGCAATCATTGTCATATTATATTTGCTGAGGGTGTAAGCAATGTGGTCTTTAAACCACCTCATGTCCATATTTAACGGGGGCGATAAGGTAATGATGTGAGCGTTATCTGCTTTTTTTAAATGCGGGATGCATGCACGACTCATAAAAAAAGTACCACGTACATTTATGTCGTGCATCAAATCAAAACGTTTTGGTTCTGTTTTTTCAGTACCAGTAAGCGATATCGCCGATGCATTGTTGATGAGTACATCAATACCGCCAAAAGTTTCTACAGCTTTGTCTACAGCTTCTTGTATTTGCACCTCATCTCTTACGTCGCATTTTACAGCGAGCGACTTTCCACCTGCTTCTTCTATTTCCTTTGCTGCTGAATAAATGGTACCGCCAAGTTTCGGGTCTTCGGTTGTGCTCTTTGCAGCTACAACTATATTGGCACCTTCTTTTGCCATGCGCAATGCAATGGCTTTTCCAATGCCACGGCTGGCACCAGTTATAAAAATTGTTTTTCCTTTAAATGACATATAATAAATTTCATTCGTAATAAAGATGAAAAGTTAGCAATTTCAAATTACAAATGCGGCATAATAGCTTAAATAATTACTTATGTTTAAACCAGCACTCATTGTTGCTGTTGTCATAGGCCTTAAATACAGTATTTACTGGAGTGCCATGAAGTAGATTATTATTGTATTTTGTTCTGGCGAGGTAATTAAATGCACCCATATCTCCAGTAAACGCAGTTTGATTGCTATGATTATAAAGTTCATGAATGTTGGCAAGCTCCCCAATAAATTCCTTCATCACGTTTATACCTCCACCAATAATGCCGCAGTTTAATAAAGCCTCATCTTTAAAAGTCTCTTCGTAGGCTGCATAATCCGTAATATTGTTTCTTAAGTGCGAAGCATGTTCCTTCATCCAATCAGTATTTAACTTCTTGGGTTCATCACCACAAAAAAGCTGATTGGGATTGGTGAAGAAAAGGGTCTGTTCAAAGGGGTTTTTGAGCAGTACAACATCACTCACATCCGTACAAAAAACCTGATTAACATGTTCAGTGTGTTCTTTTAAAAAATCATTGTAAATAAAGTAACGGTAAACATTAGGGTTAAAAGAAGCATCATGGGTTATCCGTATAAAATGAATGTTTTTATTTTCATATTCTAAACAGGTTTCTGCAGAAAAGGTATTATGAAAAATTATTCCCTGAAGATTTAATGCAATAATAGAATCTGCCCAATCCTTTATTAAGCTGTAATCATCATTTTGTAAAACCGTATTTCTGTTTACATCATGAATGCCCGTAAGCAGACAGCCCATTATAATTTGACCGTAATTTTTTTTTGAGTGCATTTTTAATTATGCAACGAGTACAAAATTATTATTCTTCATTTTTGCACAAATACTGTTTGGGTTGTTGCGGTAATAAATATAAGTACGCAAATTTACTTTCTTCACTTTAAATTGATTGGCTGCTCTTTCATAAAAATGTGCATCGGCTGCATAATCATCATGAAATGGAATGGTTGTAAAAACTTCTTTTCTGCCAAAAAGTGTTGCAAATAAAATACAATCATCTACATGAACGCCTGCTGAGCGATTGTGTTTATCTGGCACGAAATAATCTTCTTCTTTATCTACAATTGTTTTTGTAGTAGATGCAATTAAATCTGCATGCTTCATTTCATTTAGGCAATTTTGTAAATGATGAGGCTCATATTCATCATCTGAATCTAAGATGGTAATGTACTCGCTGCTGCTTTGTAAAATTCCTTTATTGATGGAATTTGATTGCCCACAATTTGAATGATATTGGTAAGAAATCTTGTGCTTAAATGGCGCTATATACCGAAGTAGCTTCTGCTCGGGATCGTAATCACTAC
>JBJXGJ010000182.1:0-11845 GCA_046153805.1 Ferruginibacter sp.
GCCTCTTAAGCAGGCCTACCTTTGCTTGGCTTTGAAGTTGCTGCTTTACGCCCTGTAAATTGTAAAATAGCTTTTTCAAATACATTGAAATCTATGTGCTTTTCAATCAATACCAAAGGATCGCCTAATTGCCTTAGTTTGGCTAAAACATTTTGTTCATCAAATAAGCCTGTTATGCTTTTAATTTTCATCTCCATATATTACCAAAAATAAAGCCTATATTGGTTTGTATGACATCTTGGTATTAAATAGAGATGCCCTTAAAGATATTTACCAAGATTGGTATTTATGTTGCTGTTATATAGGCAGTAGAATTTGATAGGTTTCTAGATTATTTCCCACCTATTAAGGAACGTTACCTGCCGTTTCGCAAAATGGAGGAAATACATGAGACCATGGCTCATAAATATTTTATTTGGAATAAAAATGTGATTTTTTTCCCCGATGTATTAACGGTAGCCTTGTTTTTCTACGCCGCATTAAGCCTCATATACAAATTGTTTCAGTAAAACATCTTACTGATATTGATAATGCTTTCTGGGAAAATTATTTTACTGAATTTGATAAAAAAATTGTCTTAACCTCTAAACATGATTTTGCTGCCACTTCTATTGGCGGCGGGTGCCCACCAATAGAAACCCCACACGGTTGACTGCTTATATACCAGGCTTTGAAAACAACCCATAAGAGAAATATTTATTCTGCCTGCGCAGCCTTGCTGCACCTAGATACCCCCCCAAAAAAGTAATAGCAAAATTACCGTACGCATTGTTTAAGCCAGAATTGGAATGGGAATTGAGTGGAGAAGTAAACAATGTGTGTTTTCCTTCCGGGGCAGTAATAATAAACGATTCAATTTTTATCTACTACGGCTGGGCCGACGAAAAAATTGAATCTACTGCTGTAAGCTTGCAGGCATTGCTTACTGAATTACTTCTAAATAGTGTAGCACATGAAACAAAACTTGGAAAACATTTATTCAAAAACCCTAACATTTAACCGATACAATAACATGGAAAAAAGTAATTTTCACTTTTTTCCTGCTGATGAGAGCGTTCCCGAAATATTGTTTATAAATTCTTTTCCGCCACGAGAGTGTGGCATTGCAACTTATTCACAGGATCTTATAAAAGCATTAAATAATAAATTTGACCAGTCTTTTGCAATAAAAATTTGCCCTGTAGAGTCAGACGATAAAATTTATACTTATGCACAAACACCTGCCTATACTTTAAATACCGATTACCCCGAAACATATGACAGCATTGCACAATCTATAAACAGTGATGTGAATATTAAACTCGTGATGATACAACATGAGTTTGGTTTTTTTCATAAACACGAAACCGCTTTTAGCCAGTTTTTATCATCTGTAAAAAAGCCTGTAATAATTGTTTTCCATACTGTTTTACCAAGCCCAAACCCACAGTTAAAAAAGAATGTAGAAACAATGGCATCGTTGTGCGATTCTGTTGTGGTAATGACAAAAACCTCTGCTGATATACTTTGCCGAGATTATGATGTTGATAAAAATAGTGTGAGTGAAATAGCCCATGGTACGCACTTAGTGCCCCACACAAACCGGAATATTTTAAAAACTAAATTTGGTTTTAGCGGAAGAAAAATTATATCAACTTTTGGCCTGTTAAGTTCTGGCAAATCTCTTGAAACAACCCTGCATGCGTTGCCTGAAATTGTGGCTGAAAATCCGTCTGTTCTGTTTTTAATAATCGGTAAAACGCATCCATCTGTTGTGTTGCACGAAGGTGAAAAGTACCGCGAAGAACTCGTGAAGATTATAGATGAATTGGGTTTGCAGCAGCACGTAAAATTTATAAATTATTTTTTAACGCTGGAGGATTTGCTGGAATTTTTACAGTTAACGGATATTTACCTTTTTACATCTAAAGATCCCAACCAGGCAGTAAGTGGCACATTTTCGTATGCGCTAAGTTGTGGTTGTCCCATTATATCTACGCCCATACCGCACGCCAAAGAAATACTAAAAAACGACAACGGAATAATTATAGGGTTTGACGATGTTAAAGGTCTTGCACACAATGCAAATGTGTTGTTTAAAAATGAGGAATATCGGCATCGCATAAGTTTAAATGCCCTGCATAAAATGGCAGCTACTGCGTGGGAAAATACAACGATAGCTTATGCAGATTTATTTGTAAAAGTAATAGGCAATTTGCAGCTTGTTTATAATATGCCACTGGTTAATTTGCTGCATGTAAAAAACATGACCACTCGTTTTGGAATGATACAGTTTGCAGTTATTAACAAACCCGACATTGGCTCAGGCTATACGATAGATGACAACGCTCGTGCGCTTGTAGCTATGTGTATGGATTATGAACTTACACAGAACCCACAAAATTTACCTTACATAAAAACTTATTTTAATTTTATAAAATACTGCATACAACCCGAAGGAGATTTTTTAAATTATGTTGATGAAAATAGAAATTTTACCAGCCAAAATTTTGCCGAGAATTTAGAAGATTCAAACGGAAGGGCAATATGGGCATTGGGTTTTTTAATAAGTAAAGGCGAATTGTTTGATACTGATTTTATAGACGAAGTTATTATTCTGTTTGATAAAGCAGTTGCTAACATGCACAGCCTTTATTCAACAAGGGCCATGGCTTTTGCAATAAAAGGTTTGTATTATAAAAACCAATATATACAAAATGAAAATGACGTAATTCTTCTAAAATTATTTGCAGACAGGCTTGTGCAAATGTATCGCCACGAAAAAGAAAATAACTGGAAATGGTTTGAAAGTTACCTTACCTATGGCAACAGTATTTTGCCCGAAGCTTTACTCTGTGCATGGCTTGCAACGGGCGAAACAGTCTATAAAGATATTGCGAAAGGCAGTTTTGATTTCCTGTTAAATAAGATTTTTAAAAATGGCAGAATAAAGGTTATTTCTAACAAAGGCTGGCTGCAGAAAAATGCCCAACAAATGGAAGTGGTTGGTGGCGAGCAACCCATAGATATTGCCTACACAATTATGGCACTCAAAAAATTTAACAACGTTTTTCCCGACGAAGATTATAGCGGTAAAATGAAGGTTGCCTTCAGTTGGTTTTTAGGTAACAATCACCTGCGCCGCATAATGTATAACCCCTGCACAGGTGGGTGTTACGATGGGCTGGAAGATACTTATGTAAACTTAAACCAGGGAGCAGAATCTACAGTGAGCTATTTAATGGCAAGATTGTGTTTGGTTAAACTACATATGAAATTTTCGCAGAGCCTGCTTGGCAGCAATTTTCCGGATGCTCTGTTAATTAAATAATCTTAATGACTATTCGCAATTAGGTGCCAGGGATGTAGATTCACTAAAAACAAATCCCATCTCAAGTCATCAAAATGATTAATAACCTAACTTGAGCTTGGGCAATTTGACAACTGTGCATCTATGGCAATATTTTGGCCACAGATGCACAGTTTGAGTTCATAAAAAATAAAACCTTCTTTTCTCCTCAGTCATGTTTCGGCTCTTAACTGTAAAAGAAGTGTTGTTCTTTGAAACATTTTTTGCACCTAATTGTAGATCGGCATAATAATTTTAAAATGTTTTCTTTCTAAACGATAACAGACCCCCAAATAATCTTAAATGCCATTTTATTGTTACCTCGAAAAACTCGCTTTTTTTTGTTGGTATGCTAACTTCTCAGAGAGCGATAAGAATAGTAAAATATTGTCATTAAAATAGCTGATGAAATGGCTAATTACGGACCTGTTTGTATGTTGGGAGATTTTTATTTGACATAGGTTATTAAATTTTGCATCTTATAACTTGCTCTAAAATATTGGCATACAAATTTTTGTTATCCACATTTTTGTTTCCCCCCGTTTATATAGTTTACCTTACTACAAAACCCAAACAACCAAGCCAAATTGGGTAAAACAACCTGGGTTTTTTAATAAAATGGCAAATAGCAATATTGAAAAAACCAAGATCCCCTCTAAGAATCTTTTCCCTGTAGTTGGCATTGGCGCTTCTGCAGGAGGGTTAGATGCATTTAAAAAATTAATTGGTGCCATTACAGAGAATTCCGGAATGGCTTATATTTTAGTGCAACACCTGCACCCTGGGCACAAAAGTGATTTAGCTGAAATTTTACAGCGCCACGCAAGAATACCTGTGGAAGAAATAAAAGACAATGTGGTTGTGGAGCCCAATAAGATTTATGTTATTCCCTCAAACCAAACATTGGTAGCTACAGATGGTATTCTGCAATTGAGTCCACGCCCCGAGGGAAACCAACAATTTTTATCGGTCGATATTTTGTTTTCCTCTCTTGCCGAAGTGCACAGAGACCACTCCATTGGTATTGTACTATCAGGTACAGGGGCAGATGGTTCAACTGGGCTGAAAGACATTAAAGATAATGGTGGTCTAACGATTGCCCAAGACCCCGAAACCGCTGCATACACAGGCATGCCACAAAATGCTATTGATGCAGATATAATTGATTTTACTTTGGCACCGGAACTGATACCGGATAAACTCTTACAAATAAAGCAGTCCTATGGGGAGCCTGTTGAAGATGATAAAAAAGACGAAGAGCAGGAAACAAATGAGCAGTTTAAGAAAATAGTAATGCTGCTGAAAGTAAAGGTGGGTGTAGATTTTAGCTTCTATAAACAAACCACGGTACGCCGTCGCATTTTGCGACGCATGGTTTTGCTAAATCAGGAGAATATTGCTGATTACTTAGACTATCTTAGAAACGACAAAGCAGAACTAAATACCCTGTTTTTTGATTTACTTATACCTGTCACCTTTTTCTTTAGAGATGCTGAAATGTTTGATACTTTATGCGAAACAATTTTCCATGACCTATTAAAGCATAAAAGTCTTACAAATCCTTTGCGAATATGGGTGGCAGGCTGCTCTACAGGGCAGGAGGCTTATTCAATGGCCATCTGCCTGCACGAATTTTTAGGAGACAAAAGAGCAGATGTAAAGATCCAGATATTTGCCACTGACCTTTCAGAAATTTCGGTAAAAAAAGCCCGTATAGGTCTCTATTCAAAAAAAGAAACAGAAGGCGTTTCAGAAGGGAGGCTTGCAAGGTTCTTCCATAAAACGAATGGTGATTATCAAATAAAAAAAACAGTGCGGGATATGTGTGTGTTTGCAGTACATAATTTTTTAAAAGATCCGCCATTTGCCAACCTAGATTTGATAAGTTGTAGAAATGTTTTAATTTATCTGAAACCATTTCTGCAAAAAAAGGCTTTTAGTATGTTTCACTATGCCTTAAATGCCAACGGTACCTTATTACTTGGTAAATCAGAAACAATTGGCAACTCATCAGAACTTTTTGCAACCGACGGAAAGGGAGATAAATTTTTTACAAGAAAGCCCACACCGGGCAAATTTAGAAACCTCCTCTCTGAGCCTAATGAAAAAATACTGAACCAAACCATTTTTGCAAAAAGAAATGACGAAAAGTCAACCGATTTTCAAAAAAGTGCCGATGATTTGTTACTTGCCCAATATACGCCCGTTGGTGTTGTGGTAAATGACCAGTTTGATATTGTACAATTTAGGGGCTTGACGGGCGAATTTTTAGAACCATCGCCTGGCAAAGCCAGTTTGAATGTATTAAGAATGGCAAAAGAAGGGCTTGCTTTTGAAATAAGAAATGCATTGCAGAAAGCAAAAATGACCGGCAATGCTTTTAGTAAAAACGGCATAGGCATAAACGGCGGTAAAAATTTTGTGAGCGTAGAAGTTGTGCAGTTGCGCAATACAATTGATGTTTATTTTTTAATACTTTTTAAAAACGACACTTCCGTTTTACGAACATTGGGTAATGCAGGCGAGGGGATGCGAACAAATGCAGATAGTATTCGGATAGATCAGTTAGAAAAAGAACTATTGCAGCTTAGAGAAGATATGCGGAGTATTACCGAAGAGCAGGAGGCTGCAAACGAAGAACTGCAAAGCTCTAATGAAGAATTGCTAAGTGGTAGTGAGGAGTTGCAAAGCCTTAATGAAGAACTGGAAACAAGCAAAGAAGAACTGCAAAGTACAAACGAAGAACTGATTACCGTGAACCAGGAATTGTATGACCGCAATGATGAGATAGACCAGTCACGTAAATTTGCAGAATCCATCCTTGCCGTTTTGCACGAGCCTTTGCTGTTGCTTGATACAAAGTTTCGCATAAAAAGAGCCAACGCATCCTTTTATAGAATGTATAAGTTAACAGAAAGTGAGGTTAAAGGTAAAATACTGTTTGAGTTACAGGAAAAAATATGGGATCATCCTGATTTGCGCCACGAGTTTGCAGAACTAGCAAACAACATCCATAAAAAAAGAGAGCTAGAAATAGCATTAACTTTTCCTAAAAGGGGAGAGCGCCATCTGTGTTTTAACATGCAGACCATCAATAGAGATTCAGGCGAGCAATTAATTTTATTAGCTTTTGAGGATATTACAGAAAGAAAAAACATAGAAAAATTAAATGTTAACCGGGCAAATGCTGTATTAAAAGAGCATGAAAAACTCCACCATTTTTTAATGGACTCGCCGGCACTTTTCGCCATATTAAAAGGGCCTAATCATGTTTTTGAATTTGCCAATACCATGTACCATGAATTTACTGGTAATAAAGATCTTATAGGTAAAGCTATTGTGGACGCCATGCCCGAATTATCTGAACAGGGATTTATAAAATTATTGGACGATGTATTTAGAACTGGAATTAATTATTTAGCTAAAGAAAAACCTCTTTTTCTCAAAACGGGAAATGTAAAAACGGACAATACTTTTTTAAATTTTAGTTATCAGGCTACAAAAGATGATCAGGGGGTAATTGATGGTATTTTGGTTTTTGCTTACGACGTTACTGAGCTTGTAAACGGGCGCAAACTACTAGAAAGTAATGCAGCAATGATTCACGACCTATATATGAATGCACCTGCATTTTTATGTACATTCCGTGGACCCGATCATATTTACGAACTTGTAAATCCGTCCTACCAAAAAATATTCGGTAACAGAGAATTGGTGGGCAAAAAAGTTATGGAAGCTATTCCAGAATTGGAAGGGCAGGTGTTTAATAAAATCTTGGACAACGTATATGCTACCGGTGAAATATATGTGGGAATAGAAGTACGGGGCATATTTTCAAGAGATGTAGGTTTAGAACCCGAAGAATGCTGGTTCAATCTTTCTTACCAGCCCATTTACGATGTTGATAAAAAAATAACCGGTATTTTGGTGTTTGGTTATGAGGTAACAGAAGAAGTAAAAGGTAAAAAATTACAGGAAGAAAGTGCAGAACGTTTTCAAATGATGGCCGATGCCATGCCACAAAAAATGTGGATAGCAGATGGCGATGGAAACATAAATTATTTTAATACCGCCTGGTTAAGTTATACAAAAAAGACATTTAATGAATTAAAAAATATTGGCTGGGAAACGATTATTCATCCTGACGATATAGAAGATTACCATACCAACTGGCAACATTGCTTAAAAACCGGCGAAGACTTTTTAATAGAGCAACGATTTTTGCAGCACGATGGTAGTTTCCGCTGGCAGTTAAGTAAGGCGCTTGCGCAGAAAGATGGAAATGGTAACGTAATAGCATGGATAGGCATTCATGCAGATATAGAGTACCAAAAAATGAAACAGCAGGAGAAGGATGAGTTTATAAGTATTGCCAGCCACGAAATGAAAACACCGCTTACTACAGCAAAGGGTTTTTTGCAATTGCTGGAAAGCACCATTGATAAGGATAACACCGTTGCAAATCTATATGCAGAAAAGGCAAGTAATTCCATTAAAAGATTGAGCGAACTTGTAGCTGAATTGCTGGATGTAAGTAAAATACAATACGGAAAATTAAATTATACAATTGAAGAATTTAATTTTAATGGTTTGATAGAAGATACGGTAGAAAGTGTGCAGTTATCAACCCCTAAACACACTATTGTAAAAACAGGCAGTACCGGCAATTTTACCGGAGATAAAAACAGGTTGCAACAGGTTATTATAAACCTGCTCACAAATGCTGTAAAATATTCGCTCAATGCGAAAGAGGTTTTTATAGATGTAAAAGAAAAAGACGGAGAAATACTTGTAGCAGTAAAAGATGGTGGGCTCGGCATTTCTAAACAAAACCTTGATAAGATTTTTGATAAATATTTTAGGGTAGAGGAACATGCCATTGAGTTTCAAGGGCTCGGAATCGGTTTGTATATTTCACACGAAATTATAGTACGCCACCATGGAAAACTTTGGGTTGAAAGCGTGGTAGGAGAAGGTAGTACTTTTTATTTTACATTACCTTTATGAAAATTAAATTGAAAATAGATTTTACTAAGTATTGAATCACCTATGAGCAAATGTGTACTTATTTATGATGATGATACAGAAATACTTTTTTTGTGTAGTGCCATTTTAAAAAACGATTATAGGGTAGAAACACTTGAGCGGTGCGATAATGTGCTGTTAGATGTGGAGACCATAAAACCGGATCTTATTTTAATGGATTTGTGGATACCCAATATTGGTGGTGCAAAAGCTATAGGTCTTTTAAAAGAAAATGCAGCAACCGCAAATGTTCCCATTTTATTATTTTCTGCAAATGCAGATATACAGGAAATAACAAAAAGCCTAAACGCAAACGGCTACCTCGAAAAACCTTTCGATATAAGTATGCTAAAGGAAACGATTGATAAATATATATAGTAGACAGGACGTTGCGTTTAAAAGTAAATCTTTCATTAGCTTTTTTACAAAGGGAAAATTGATCACCTAAACTTTTAACAAGAATTATTGCAAGAAAAATCCCCGATAAAAAATTACCGGGGATTTTTAATATCAGCTAATAACACTTATGCCATTTCAGAAAAATATTTATGAAAATAAGGAATGGTCTCTATCCCTTTATAATAGTTTTCAATATTAAATTTTTCATTAGGACTGTGCAGGTTATCGCTGTCTAAACCGAAGCCCATAAAAACAATCTTAATTCCTAATTCTTTTTCAAACAATGCACAGATTGGTATACTGCCACCGCCACGTACAGGTATGGGCTGTTTGCCGAATGTAGTTTCAATAGCTTTAGCTGCTGCCATATAACCCTTGCTGTCTATAGGGGTCATGTAGGGCTCGCCACCATGGTGTAAGCTTGCCTTTACAGTAACATTTGCGGGAGCAATTTTCTGTAAATGATTTATGAGTATTTCGGTTATTTTATCGGAGCCTTGGTTAGGTACAAGCCTTGCAGATATTTTTGCAAAAGCTTTACTTGGCAATACCGTTTTTGCACCTTCGCCTGTATAACCACCCCAAATGCCATTTACTTCCATTGTTGGTCTTATGCCTGTTCTCTCATTGGTAGTGTAACCTTTTTCTCCCCACAGTTCTTTTACGCCCAACTCGTCTTTGTATTCTGTTTCGTTAAAAGGTGCTTTTGCCATCAAAGCTCTTTCCTCGTCGGTAGATATTACTACATCGTCGTAAAAACCGGGTATGGTAATATGGTTGTTTTCATCGTGCAGCGAGGCAATCATTTTTGCAAGAATAGTGATGGGGTTTGCAACTGCACCACCATATACGCCGCTGTGTAAATCTCTGTTTGGCCCTGTAACTTCTACCTCTATGTAACTTAACCCACGTACACCCACATCCATACTTGGCGTATCTAAACTCAACATGGCGGTATCGCTTATAAGTACACAGTCTGCTTTTAATAATTCTTTATTCTCCACTACAAATTTTCCCAGGTTAGGGGAGCCAACTTCTTCTTCTCCCTCAATACAAAACTTAATATTATTTTGAAGGGTATTGGTTTTTACAAGTATTTCCAGCGCTTTTACATGCATATAAACCTGGCCTTTATCATCGCAACTTCCTCTGGCAAAAATCTTTCCGTCAACAATGGTTGGCTCAAACGCCGGGCTGTTCCAAAGTTCCAGCGGGTCTGCCGGTTGCACATCATAGTGCCCGTACACAAGAACGGTTGGTTTAGATGGGTCAATAATTTTTTCTCCGTATACAATTGGGTGACCTTCCGTTTCATAAATAACTACCTTATCTGCTCCCGCTTCTTCCAGCCGCTGTTTTACGGTTTCCGCACATTTTATCATATCTGCTTTGTGTTCTCCTTTGGCACTTACGCTGGGTATTCGCAGTAAATCTAATAACTCATTTAAGAAACGATCTTTGTTTTGCTGCTGGTATTCTTTCCATGCATTCATGTAAATAATTTTGGCTTGTTGTTAATATTATTACACGAAAGTAATTCAATTTATTAGTAGTAAATTCTTATTCGCTTTAACAGTTTTTTAGCAGAGTTTTCAGTCCAAAAATATTCATCTTTAGAAGTTCCTTTATTACATTTGTCGCACGATTGCAATGTCAATTCATCAGCCTTTGTTTAGCTTCTTTTTTATAGAAAGTTGCTCTGCAAAGGCTGAGTCTATTTAATGAGAATTTGAAGTAAAATGGAGAAAAAATCTTTCGGTTAAATTGAAGTACGATATTCTTCTTCGTAGTAAAGAAAACCTTTTGAAAAATATTTGACACAAAAAAAGCACCAGAATCGCAATCGAAAATAGTGCTTTGTTAAACGTCACCTTTGCGGAGAATTTCTCCACTTGGAAATTCCAGAAAAAAATTAATAATAAATTTGAAGGCGGTTCACCAATTAGTTACCTTTATCTAGTGAACAGACAAATATCAATTTACGGAAAATACTTTAATGAGTTCTATAGCAAGTTAGATAAAGACTTGCAATATAAAATTGATTGAGTATTTGAGCTTATTAAAGCTGTAAATCAAATACCGAAAAAGTATTTCAAACATCTAGAATCAACTGATGGGGTTTATGAAATTAGAGTAGAATATGAAAGTAACATTTATCAGATACTTTGCTTTTTTGACGAAGGAGATTTAATTGTTCTTATTAACTCCTTTCAAAAAAAGACACAGAAAACTCGAAAGCAAGAAATTGAGTTGGCAAAAAAGTTGAAAAAACAATATTTTATCGACAAAATATTAAAAGCAGAAAATGAAAAAGGAAATAGAAAAAATATCAAATAACAAAGACGTTTCTTGGGACAAACACCTCGACAAAAAATATGGCGTGCACGGAACTCCTACACGAACCGAATTTGAAATGAAAGCACAGACTTTTATTTTAGGAGAACTATTGAAGGAAGAAAGAGAAAAAGCAAATTTGACACAGGCTGAAATGGCGGAGAAAACAGGAACTAAGAAAAGTTATATTTCAAGAATTGAAAATGGTAGAGCCGACATTCAATTATCAACTTTGTACAGGCTTATTGAACAAGGTTTAAATCGAAAACTAGTATTATCGATTCTCTAGAAT
Organism: Ferruginibacter sp.; assembly: GCA_046153805.1. Lineage (GTDB taxonomy): Bacteria > Bacteroidota > Bacteroidia > Chitinophagales > Chitinophagaceae > Ferruginibacter. The sequence continues at coordinate 11,379 of JBJXGJ010000182.1, forward strand.
AAGGCGAACGTGCAACAATGCGTTTGACGGTATGGTGGCGGTGGAAAGTAGCAATGTACATTGGGTTCGCTATTTGGCTTTTGTTTCGGCTTGGTCCCTACATTATGTAGGGACTGAACATTGGTAAGTTATATTTGTCTTTAGTACATAGCCAAGCAGCGGTTCCGAGCTGAAGAATTTCAAAATTAACCACATCACCAAGCGCTACCGTTCTGTTGATAACAATAAGTAGTAACAGCCTATTTTTTATCGAACCGCGCTTCTGCGTAGCTCCAGTTTACTACATTCCACCAGTTTTCTATGTAGTCTGCCCTTTTATTTTGGTACTTTAAATAATAAGCATGTTCCCATACATCAAGCCCAAGTATTGGAAATCCTTTTATGTCTGCTTTGTCCATCAATGGATTATCCTGGTTAGGCGTGCTTCCTATTTTTAATGTATTTGTACCATCCAGATATAACCATGC
>JBJXGJ010000184.1:0-4285 GCA_046153805.1 Ferruginibacter sp.
CCATGGTTAAGGTGTCATTGCTCACACGTTCTAAAAACCAATCGTTCATTAATGAAAAATTGTTAAAGGCTTCTGTATCAAAATTATCTTTATCCGATTGGTCGAGTATCGTAACTTCAATATCTGCCCTTTTTGCCTCTTCTTTATAATATTGGGTTACATTTTCTTCCTTTATTTCATCCATTAACAAATTACTTTTACCAAAGATATTGGACTGGTATTGTGGTTTAAAAAGTACTACCGAAACTATGTCCTCATGTTTCATCAGTTGCTTTTTTCTTGCCACTTTTTGTTTTTCTTTTTTGGTTTTTTCTTTTATTTCCTTTTTTTCACTGTCTTCATCATCTTCGACCATTGCATTTTGAGATATTTCATCAAAATATACTTTAAATTTTTTCTCCTTCAGTAGCTCATAAAAAGCACCGTAATAGTACTTTTCAAACTTGTCTTTAGATTTTTGTTTATTTTTAAGTTTATCCACTTTGCTTTTTCCAGCAACTGCCGTATCAAGCTTGGCAGGTTTAAATTTGCTAAAACCATGTTTCGAAAGCCCATTAAGTGTAAACATATCCGTAAAAGTTTGGTCTCTCATTCGTGTCAATTGCTCATCTTTTGGGTATTTTGAACTCATGTCCCACAAATATTTGGCAGTAAGCACTGAAAGATCTTTGCTTTTAAGTGCAGTGAAAAAAAAGGCCACTTGCTGAACCTCTCCTTCGTACTCTTTTTTATTACATCCGTAATTGTCCAGATCGTCACCATAGGTGGCATGGCGACATAGCGAGTAAAGTGCCATGGATTTTATTTTATCGGTATAGGTATTGCTGCCATATGTTTTGTCCAGCAAATAAGCTATGTAATAAGCCTTCGCCGGATTTCCGGATTTTATATACAAGGAAGCCAGCTCAAATCTGGCAATTTTTTGTACGGCATTAAACTCATCTTTCGAAACCAAATATAACTTTTTACCGGCCGAATCAGCATCATTATCAGATAAAATAGAGGCAAGGTTGCTCTTGCGCTTTCCCATATTTGGGTGCGTCCTTTTTTTATCGTCCTCATCTTCGTCGGCACTTATTTCCTCTAGAGTCTCAGAAATATAATTTTCAGGAAAAATGTAATTTTCCGACTCAAATACATTTGGTTTCCATTCAATCATATCGTAGGGTAAATATGAATAAAGCAAAACATCAAACGATGTTATGGCTGCATAAGGATTATAATCGGTACTTAAAAAAAGCTCCATACCTTTTGAATCAGCTTCTGTTTCATGGTTTTTGGAATATTTGTATAAGGATCTAAGCTTTTCTTCGATGGTTACTGTTGATTTTCTACCGGCACCTTTTAATATGGCATCTCGTTTTTTAAACTGCTCATAATTATGTTTTTTGGTATAATGAACAATTTCGTGAGCAATAATAAATGCAAGTTGTGCCTCATTTTCCACCTGAGCTATTAAACCTGATGTAATAAAAATGATACCCTGATTGGTGCTAAAAGCATTAGCAATCGTACTTTTAATAATATAAAAACGCAGTTCATTTCTAAGTTTGGTGTCGTTTTTAAGCACCTCGTCGGCAATTTTATTGATGTAACTGCCAAGTTTATCACCATAAATTACCCGACCCGACATCATCATATCGTTTATGGCAAAACTAGATTCAAGCGCAAAATTGCGTTTTCGGCTTTTATCCTTTTGATTAGACTCATCATTTTTAATGTCGGTCCATTCTTTTTTAAACTTTTCGGAGGCATTGAGTTTAAAATCATCCGGCATATCGCCCTGGCTCAAAAGCGTTTGATAATTCTCAAAATCCTGAGCATTTACAGGAGCTATAGATAATAATAGTAAGAGAAAATAGATTAGTGATTTCATCTAATTTTTATTCTTTCAATAATATTAAAATTATTAGAATTTAAGAGTTGTATTCTTTAAAAACTCTTTAAAAACTTCCTTGGGTTAATTAATCTTGTCTCAACTTTTAACTGTTAGTTTTTAACTTTTAACTTCTTCAAAAAACGGCTACTATTTTTTTTGCATTCACCTATTGTGTTTTTGAAGCATTAATAACTAAGTTTGAAGTAATATACTATAACTGAATGAAACTGTTGGCGAAGATTCCATATCTATTGTTATTTCTATTTTTATTGGGAATAACCAAAGGGTATGCTCAAAAATACAAACCCGAAAATTTAAAACTGATTACAGAAGCCGACACCTTTGCCGCCCTGTATGAACGAAGTACTCTAGACACTTTTCGATCTCAGGCCTTAGACATTTATTTGGGTTTGGTGAAGGATGAAAAAGCTACAGACAACCCCGACACCCTGGCCATAATTCACAGTGAATATATGATTGGGTATATTGATATGAAATGGGGTGAGTACAAATGGGGCATGCAAGCTTTTGAACGCATGATGAAATACGCCCGACGACCCGAAGACAATGAAATAATTAATAAAGCACTACCTTATTTGGGCTATTGTTACCGAGAAACCCGCTTGGAGAATTTTACCTTTGAACTCCCGGTTTTTGATAAAACAGAACGAAGAGAATTCTATTTCCCTATTACCTATATATTTCCATATACAGAGGATACAATTAAGGTCAAAATAAACTTTGGGACCTATGATGGCATTGGTCTGGGGGCTTTAGGTACCGTTAGGGGTGTAAAAACAGATATCATTTCGGGCCATAACAATAAATTTTTAGGGTATTGCGAGGTTATTGACCTGGCTGAAAGTCAGGCTATTTTGAAGATCTTCGATTTTCAAAGCAAGGATTCAATTTATAAAGTTTATGAAAAAGACATGGTAAAACTGCCCATCATGTTTCCCAAACGGTTTCATGATAATATTACCACCAGCTTAATGTACAATACCACATTTTACAATGTCGATGGATACGATTTTTACGATTACCGTCAGTGGTATATGCATGGAAGTGATTCGCTTTTTGAACATATTGTGCTTTCGATGGAATACGATATGCATAGGGCCTATTTAAAATTCGAGAACAGTGAAATAGAGGTTTTGCAAAAGGTTATAGCAAAAGGACGTTTTAAGGATAAAACCCTTTTAGAAGCTTTAAGAACAACTACCTCAACCGATATTAAGGATTTTTTACATTATTCCTCGTTTTATGCAGCATCTTATTACGGCAGAATTTCTCTTATTGTAAGCTATGCCGATTGGATAATTGACAATACTCCGGTAAGTTACGGTGAGTTTTTAGATGCAGTAGAAAGATCTAACCTTAACGAACTTAAATCCGTGGCTTCGGCCTATAAAGAAGAAGCCATTGCCAACGACTTTTTTACATATATGGGAAATGATGCAGAATCTATGGTGGATAATGACCAAATAGACAGAGCATTTAAATTGAACCGCAAACAGCGCTTGGTGGCAGGTTTTATGAACCTATCCGACCAAGTTGGTTGGAGTTATTTTTTCAAAGCCAGAATGCATGATGCCTTAGGACAATCTGATTCAGTAGTTGATGCTTATACAAAAGCAAATGAGTTTTTTGTAAAAAGTAAAGACATAAAAGGAGAAGGATATTCTGTGGGGAATTTGGCCGCAAAGTATTACGAAAGAAATGACTACAAAAAATCTCTGGAATATTATAAACGAAGCTATTTGCTTAAGTACAAAATAAAGACAACTGACACGTCCGATTATTATAAAACCGTGGCCATTGCTTTACATGGGGTTGGCGATAGTTATTACGCTTTAAGTGAATTTGATTCAGCTTTGGTAGCATATAAAAAATCTACTTGGTACTACAATAAAGCCAACTCTGTAGATGCACGTTCACGCTCGCTTAGTGCATATAAATACATTGCTAAAATCTATAAAAAGCAAGGTAAATATCCGGAGGCTTATTCGGCGTACGAGGCCATACAAAAACGGTACAACCAGTTGGGTGATCAAAAAAATGTGGCCGAAACTTACGATGATTTGGCCGATGTTTTATTTAGTTTGAATGAGTATGTAAAATCTGCAGACTACTACAACAGAGCGTACAAAATGAAGTTAAGCTGGAAGGATATAGCCGGGGCAGGATATTCTAAATCTGCTGTTGGTCAGGCATTATATAATTTGGGTGAATACGATCTGGCCATAGCGGCGCATGATACCGCTGTGGATTTAAGAGGAAAAGCAGACGATAATAACGGTGTTGCATACTCCTTGGCACAAATTGGATCTCTATACAAAGAAAATGGAGAATATGTAAAAGCAGCTAACTACTTTGACAAGGCCTATGAAATTTACAAACAATTAG
>JBJXGJ010000209.1:0-7078 GCA_046153805.1 Ferruginibacter sp.
ATCGAACACTATTAAAATAGCCAATTTACTAATCTGCTAGTGAGAAATTGAGAAATACATTAACAATAATTAATTAAATAATTATACAAACCACATTTTATTACAAGCAATAAATTTAAAGAATTAGCACATTTGCTAATTAGCACATTTTTAAAACCATGAGTTTATCAAAAAAAAACGACGCCCTAGGTAAAGGAATAAGAAGCCTTTTGCAAAATATAGATACTGATCTAAAAAACACCGCAGGCTCTTTAAAATCGGAAATAGCGGAGCAAAAAGTGGGCATACAAAGAGTTGCGTTAGAGTTAATAGAGGTGAACCCAAACCAGCCACGTAAAGATTTTGATGAAACTGCTTTGAGCGAACTGGCGGCTTCTATAAAACTCCACAACATTATACAGCCATTAACGGTTTCGACTATACCGGGTGGTAAATACAGATTGATAGCGGGTGAGCGCAGGTACCGGGCATCAAAAATTGCAGGCTTAAAAGATGTGCCGGTTTACGTGAGAGAAGCAAATGCAGACCAGTTACTGGAACTTGCATTACTCGAAAACTTACAAAGAGAAAACCTCAATGCTATAGAAATTGCCCTTTCCTACAAACGCTTAATGGAAGACCTGGATTATACGCAGGAAAAAGTGGCGGAGCGCATGGGTAAAGAAAGAAGTACCGTTACAAATTACATTCGTTTACTAAAATTGCCGCCAGATATTCAAGTGGCAGTACGAAATGGGGTTATAAGTATGGGACATGCCCGTGCATTGATAAACGTAGATATGGTAGATAAACAACTCTTTATATTTTCAGAAATAAAAAGCAAAGAGTTATCTGTAAGGCAAACGGAAGATCTTGTACGAAAAATGTACCACGGCAGCGATGCTGTTAAATCTTCTTCAAAAAATGTGTTACCTCTCGCATTTAAAAAAATAGAAGATAATTTAGCTTCTACATTTGGTACCAAGGTCATTTTGGCCCATAGTAAAAAAGGCAATGGCAGCATTACCTTCGATTATTATTCGCTGGAAGAATTAAACGGCTTGCTAGAAAAACTGAATATTAATGTGAGTTGATGAAAAAAATATTTCACAGTTTAATTATTTTACTATTTACTTGTCTGTCTGTTTCTGCACAGGAAAAATTGATTGTGGATACAAGTGGCAAAGTTGTTTTTTCAAAAAAAACGTCGCCAGTAAAAGACAGTACAACTAAAAAATACAATCCGGGTATTGCCATTCGCCGCTCGGCAATGTTGCCCGGTTGGGGACAATTCACCAACAAAAAATACTGGAAAATTCCATTGGTATATGCAGGCGTAGGTATACCTGCCTATCTTTTTACCCGAAACCTAAAGCAATACCAAGAAGCCAAACAGGCATTTATCCTAGCATCGGATAGTGACCCTTCCAATGACAACCAAATAAAAGAACCATATTATAGTGTTCGGGCTCAGCCTGACAGGATAAGGGTTTTTAGGAATTCGGTAAGGCAAAATGTTGATTATTCCGTGTTATTTTTCATTATTTTTTGGGGCTTAAACGTAGCCGATGCTGCAGTAGATGCTAACCTAAAAACCTTTGATGTAGGCGATGATCTTACTTTACAATTAAAGCCCGGGTACAGCCCACTTGCAAATACAAATGGCTTGAGCCTTGTTTTAAATATTGGCAAGCGAAAATAATTTCTCCAATTATACTCTTTGCGGAAACTCTTTTGTACTTCTTCCCTCTGCGCTTGAGTTTCCTTAGTTTTGCAAAATGAAAATAGGACTTATAGGTTACGGCAAAATGGGTAAAGCCATTGAAGAAATAGCGTTGCAAAAAGGGTATAAAGTCGTTTTAAAAATAAACGATGAAAACCTTTCAGATTTTACGAAAGAAAATTTACAGCAATGCGATGTAGCTATTGAATTTACCAACCCCGAAAGTGCCATCGAAAATATATACACTTGTATAGATGCAGGGGTATCGGTTGTATGCGGCAGTACAGGCTGGGTAGCGCAGGAGGATGCAGTAAAAAAATACTGTATTGAAAAAAACGGATCACTTTTATACTCCAGCAATTTTAGTATTGGCGTAAATATTTTTTTCGAAATAAATAGGCGTCTTGCATTATTGATGGCACAGCAAAACGGTTACACTGTTAGTATTGAAGAAACGCATCACACTCAAAAGAAAGATGCACCGAGCGGCACCGCTATTACCATTGCCCAGCAAATAATATCAGAGAGAAGCGATAAAAACGCATGGACCCTTAACCCTATGCCTGCACAAAATGAAATATTAATAGACAGTAAAAGAATAGACCCAGCACCGGGTACACACCATGTAAGATACACTTCTGCCATTGATGATATAGAAATAATACACACAGCACACAGCAGAAAAGGTTTTGCGGCAGGAGCACTTACAGCAGCTGAATTTATTGTAGGTAAAAAAGGTATTTTTAGCATGAGCGATGTATTAAAAACAAGTATTTAATTTTACTCTTTTTTATGACGACTTTTACCAAAGCCGCTAAAGATTTTTAATTTTTAGTCAACCTATTTTAGGTAATGACACGTTACTATTGAACAATGACAAAGCGGTTACCACCACTCAGTTTCCACCCGAAAAGCATTATCGCCACTTAGTATTAATGGTATCATAAGAAATAATAAAAGCACCCAGATTTTGTTTAGCTTTTAAATGGTCTCTTAAAATACAAAAAAGGCAATTAAATTCAAACAAAAATTAATTTTTGCCTTATCCTGTTTATCTTTGCACAGTTAAAAAAATACGCTTAAATAAAAGCTGAATAAAGAACAAAAAAGTACAAGTGAGTGACCTGCCTTTGCCTTTAGGCGGGAACAAGGCTGTTAATCATTGCTGCTTCTTTGTTTGGAAAAAAAACACAGAAAAATATTAAATAATCTTCTAAACAATCTGTCTAATTTCTCCCTCTTGCAGGGATAATAGGTGGGCTTTTTTTTATGGCTGCAAAAACCGATAATTTTCAATCTCCCGATTATTTTAGCTTAGATGATCTTCTTACTGAAGAACACAAACTTATTCGTGAAAGTGTGCGCAATTATGTAAAGAAAGAAATTTCGCCCATCATCGAAGATTATGCACAGCGTGCTGAGTTTCCTCAGCACATCATCAAACAATTGGGCGACCTTGGTTGCTTTGGGCCAACCGTGCCTGAGCAATATGGCGGCGGCGGGTTAGATTATATTTCTTACGGCATAATGATGCAGGAGCTTGAACGTGGAGATAGCGGTGTGCGCAGCACAGCAAGCGTGCAAGGGTCGTTGGTAATGTTCCCCATTTATCAATATGGCGACGAAGCACAAAGAAATAAATACTTACCAAAACTGGCGAGCGGCGAATGGCTTGGTTGCTTTGGTTTAACAGAGCCGAACCATGGTAGCGACCCAGCAGGAATGCTTACCAATTTTAAAGACAATGGCGATGATACCGTAACGTTAAACGGGGCAAAAATGTGGATCAGCAATGCGCCGTTTTCGCAGGTAGCAGTAGTGTGGGCAAAAGATGATGCTGGAGACATAAAAGGTATCATTGTGGAGCGTGGCATGGAAGGTTTTACCACGCCAACAACGCACAGCAAATGGAGCCTTCGTGCAAGTGCAACTGGCGAACTTGTTTTTGATAATGTGATCGTACCAAAAGAAAATATTTTACCAAATGTAAAAGGATTGAAAGGTCCATTGGGTTGTTTAACCAAAGCACGTTATGGAATAGCCTGGGGTGCCATTGGTGCCGCAATGGATTGTTACCACATTGCTTTAGAGTACAGCAAAGAGCGGGTGCAGTTTGGCAGACCAATTGCTGGCTTTCAATTACAACAAAAAAAATTGGCCGAAATGGTAACCGAAATTACCAAAGCGCAATTGCTAAATTGGCGCCTCGGCACTTTAATGAACGAAGGAAAAATTACACCGGCGCAAGTAAGTATGGCAAAGCGCAACGCATGCGAAGTTGCGACAAATATTTGCAGAGACGCCAGGCAGATGTTAGGCGGCATGGGCATTACAGGAGAATACCCGGTTATGCGCCACATGATGAATTTAGAAAGTGTTATCACTTACGAAGGCACACATGACATTCATTTGTTGATTACCGGTATGGATATTACGGGGTTGAATGCGTTTAAGTAAAGCCTCTCTCCTAGCCTCTCCCCGAAGGGGAGAGAGAAATGCACGAGAAATTGGCGAAGATTGTAGAAAAAAATTTCTGAATGAATTTATCAAAATCTCAGAAATTATTAAGGACAGACCTCTCTCCTTTGGAGAGGCGGGGGTGAGGTTCTTTTTCAGGCCAAAAAACGTTGCTTTTTAGCCAATCTAAAACACAGCTTTGGGCATCTTCGGTGGTCTCGCAATTTTGCGGGATACATTTCATAAGAATATCCTTATTCATCTTAAATTGTGTAATAAAAATCTGTGTAAATCTTTTCAATCTCTGAGAAATAAAAATAATTTATGATAAAAAATGTAAGTGTTATCGGTGCAGGACAAATGGGAAATGGCATTGCGCATGTATTTGCACAGGCAGGTTTCATTGTAACATTAATTGACGTAAATTCTTCCCAATTAGAAAAAGCCATTGCGACCATTGGTAAAAATTTTGACAGGCAAATTGCAAAAGGAAGCCTTACGGACGAAGATAAAAAAGCTGCGGTTGATAATATCACTACGCAAACAGATCTATCTGTTGGTGTAGTAAATGCTCAATTAGTTGTTGAAGCTGCTACAGAACATATAGATTTAAAATTAAAAATATTTAAATCAATTGATGAGGCTGCACCAACAGGTTGTATTCTTGCTACCAACACATCTTCTATTTCCATCACAAAAATTGCGGCAGCCACTGGTCGTCCGCAAGATGTAATTGGTATGCATTTTATGAACCCCGTTCCTGTAATGAAACTGGTGGAAATCATCAATGGTTATGCAACAAAAAAAACAGTAACAGAAACCATTGTTACACTCAGCAAAACGCTTGGTAAAGTTCCATGTGTCGTAAATGATTATCCAGGGTTTGTAGCAAATCGTATTTTAATGCCAATGATAAACGAAGCCATCAGCACTTTGTTTGAAGGTGTGGCAGGTGTAGAAGAAATAGATACGGTAATGAAACTTGGAATGGCTCATCCAATGGGGCCTTTGCAGCTTGCAGATTTTATAGGTTTAGATACTTGCCTTTCTATTTTAAAAGTATTGCACGATGGTTTTGGTAATCCCAAATATGCTCCAAATCCGTTATTGGTAAATATGGTAATGGCTGGTAAACTTGGTGTAAAAACCGGTGAAGGTTTTTATGCCTATACAGCGGGAAGCAAAGATTTGGCAGTGAGCAATAGCTTTAAACAATAATTTATGGACGAGTATAGACTATTCATGCTTCTACTCGGTTGTAGACCGACAGGAAGAAATACTGAACAGCACGATATTTACTTTGGTATTGCAAAAACATTGAGAGATCTAATACCTGCAATACAGACCTTTTGGAAATCATCAGGCAATATTCATATAGATGCCTGGCGAATGGTAAACTATGTTGATGGATTCCAAATAAAGATTTCTGAAAAAACAAATAATAGTCAAGAAGAAAAAAAACTGTTTTTTCTTAACCTTGGTGGTTATAAGGAAAATGAATTTGAAGAATTTCATTATAAGATATTAACTGTTTCAAAAGATAAAAGCGAAGCTATTGCGGCAGCAAAAAAATCTGCATTTTTCCAGCATACTGGTTTTGGTAAACTAGCCACTTCTCATATAGATGATAAGTTTGGTGTTGATGTTGATGATATTTTTGAAATTAAAGACATCCTTACAACAGCTGATAAAATGAACTTCTCCATTTCTATTGCTAAAAGTAAAACTAAATTACCAGAGGATATTTTAAACCTTGGGTATTTTAAATTGGCAAATCTTTAGTCTATCCAATCGTGTCTCATTCTTTTTTTAAGATATTGGAAGATGTTGTTATCAATATTCAAAAGTGCTTGGCCATATAATTTTTTGAGCTTTTATCAAATCATCCATCGTAGCATTTATAAAAATACCGGTTTGGACCAAGGTTTCCATTCTATTTATTTTCAGTTGCAAACCTAATAGTTTACAGTGCGGTAAGGTTATCAATACAGTTACAGCTTTGGTATTAATATTCAATTTTTGGTTACCCATATCAGCCCCAAACTTTGCCTCATAGGGCAGTGAAACCAATAAAGTATTTTCAGAAAAATAATTTTTAAATTTTGACCATGTGCCCCGTCATTATCTTCCTTGTTAGTGATCTTTAGCGTTACGTTTCCTGTTACATAGGTGCTCCCAATTCGGCAATCTGCATGATCATTTCAACATTTTCAAACAAAGAAATTTTAGTGTTTGACTCCCCGTTTTTCTTTCCCAAAAAATAAAAAGCAATCGCAATTAAGTATACTATTACTATTGCAATATAATTTTTCATATCATTTTCTTTTCTTTTTTAATACAAGATTGTAACTGTCATCTATCATCTCCATCACCAAACCAGCTTTTAAAGTTAAAGGGAATACAGTATTCCAATGGATTTTATTCATGTGAAAACCAGGGATTATTAACCCGAAATATTCTTCTCTTAATTCAACAGCTCTATCAGGATTACATTTAATATTTATGGTAATAGTTTCCTCATTTAGCAAAATGAGTAAAAAAATTTTATCTGTAACTTTAAAAACCAATACGCCATCTCCAAAAGGAAAACTTTCCGTCACATCACTTTTCTTCAAGACGTAATCTCTAATTTCTTTAGCATTCATAATTATAATCAAATAGGAAGTAAAGATAATCAGATTTCTTTGTAGGATTATCTTCACTGTCCTCTCATACCACGGTTGGTGCCGGTCTGGTATACGGCGGTTTGTGAGAATAAATTAGGTTGGATTTCTACATTTTTTTTATAACTAAAAGAGTTTTAGGCAAGTTTAAAATGATTTATGAAGGATAGGCTTTTGTTTCTTATACAACATCATCCTCATAACCACGCCTTATATGAAGTTTCTGTTCGTAGGCTCGAATATTTGCCGCCTGCTT
>JBJXGJ010000213.1:0-5499 GCA_046153805.1 Ferruginibacter sp.
CCAACATTATCACAACCGTACTACATTGCAGACATCATTATTCTAACAAACCGCCGTATGCCGAACGGCACGTACGGTGGTGTGAGAGGACAGTAGGGGAAATAATCCCCTACTTCCTACTCGATTAAAAATCATTTTTAAGCCAACTTCTTTTTCAAAAAAGTTTAAAAATATTTATTAAAACGCATAGCCAATGCTAATATTTAAGTTGGGCGTTATGCCATATTCGGTTTGGTTACTCCTATAATAATAGCTATTGTTATCTCCATCATATTTATTGTTGAAAAAACCAATGCCACCACTAATATCTAAACTAAATCCAACTTTTATATACCCATTGCTTACCAAGCAATGACCCTACGTGTAGAGAATTTACTTTGTATGTATTTGTTTTTTCAGTCATAATTGGGGGAGTGGTAGCTCCTGTGTAAGTATAATCTGTATATTCCTGCTTGTCTTTTAAAACACCATATTTAACTACCAGCGAAAAGTACAATCCCTGTAGTCCTTCTCTCCCTTTAGAAATATATTTTCGGTAGGCAAGGCTTAATGCTATACCCCGCTGGTATTTTGAAAGTCATCTTTGTATAACCTGGGCGAGAGGCTTATCTGTAACGATTGGCGGTTTGCCACTTTGGTTTCCCAACTCACATTAAATGGAAACTCATCGCCTTCAAAAAATGTATTTGTACCAATTTTAATAATATTGGTATGCGTTGTATTCATTTTTTTGCCATTTTGGGCAAATGATATACTGCAAAAAGTAATACTGATGAAAAACAAAAATATTTTCATAATTATATATTTTTCCCAAATATATCCGCCTGAAAGTCATCATGCAAAGGAAAATTGCTAACACAACACCAAATAAAAAGCGCTGCTTTTAACTTGAAAATATTTTGTTATTCATGTCCCATTATCTTACTGCTTCATTATTCAATTTTTAATAATCAAATGTAAATTCTCATTATTGCCTCGTAAATTTTTGAAATAATAAAGTGTGGCAGTTTAAGAAAAAAGAAGAACTATTGAAAAGTACCTGTTTCAATATTCTGCCATCCACATCTACCAACAAAAGTTGGGTTAAAATTTTATAACTCTTAAGCCAGGGTTTGGAATACAAAGAAATAGGGTTAAAAATATTTTTCAGTCCAAATACGGTAAAAAAGCACTGCATCTATACTTTACTAAAAATTGCATGTAAACAGCAGGGCTAAGGCATCCTCTATACCACATGTAAGATCAAAAGGGCCTGCGCCAATTGTAACAAGTGGGTAATGTGTTTGTATTTTCAATGATTTTGTTACAAAGGTAAAACTGCAACGCAGTCTATTTATAATGATGGTGTCCGGAGTTTTTTCGTACAGCTATGTCATATTTTTACTGCAACTAACATGGCGCTTTTTTAATTATACTTATCATTTCTTTATATCAATTACAGAAAACATACATTAGTTTTGTTACACAACACGTTAAATAAAAAAATACAATATGAAGCAGTTATTATTTGTGAGTACCGTATTAATAATTCTTGTAGCCTGCAACGATGCCAAGCCTGAAAAGGATATGAGCATTGTACCTTTGAATACTGCAACAAATAGTGAGACTGCAGGAAATGTTACAGTAAAGAGCGATGCTATTTTACCAGAACAGATAAATGCTGTTCAAAATACGGGTATGCCTCAAACAACAGCAACCACCCCACAAAATGTTGTTACTTCAAATACAGCACTAGGTATGAATCCACCACACGGACAGCCAGGGCACCGTTGTGATGTTGCAGACGGAGCGCCCTTAAGTTCTGCACCTGCAAGAGTCCCTACGGCACCAACAGTACAATCAAATACGCCGGTATCACAACCTGTAACGATGCCTGCCGCAAGTACTCCAAAAGCTGTAACGGCAAAAGGGATGAACCCGCCTCATGGCGAGCCAGGGCACAGGTGTGATATTTCTGTAGGAACTCCATTAACTTCTGCTCCAAACCCTACCGCCAAACCGGACGCAACAAATGGATCTGCCAATATTACTCCTACGCAATCACCAGTACAAAACACCCCTCTTGTACCAGCATTGCAAAATAGTGCTATAACACCTACGGCAAAACCTGCTGCTTCTTTTACGGGGAAAGTAAATCCTGCACACGGGCAACCTGGCCACGATTGCAAAGTCGCAGTAGGGCAGCCTTTGCCATAGGCATTATTAAATTTCACAAAATATTAATGAGTAACGTATTTTCTTTCACAAGACTTACGATAATTTTAAAAGGGCAATTGTGGGTATAGTTTGATAATTGCCGTTATTAAAGCATTCCGAAATTTAGTTTTTATACAGTAACCATGTGCCTCTACATCACATCTCTTAACAGTGGGAGCAACGGCAATTGTTATTACATTGGTAACGATGAAGATGCTGTATTTATAGATGCGGGCCTTAGCTGTAAAGAAACAGAAAGACGCATGAGCAGGCTTGGGCTGAATATAAAAAAGGTAAAGGCTATTTTTGTATCGCACGAGCATATAGATCATGTACGTGGGCTTGCGGGCCTTGCTGATAAATATAGAATGCCGGTGTATGTAACAGATGCAACACGCAATGGCTGCTACCATTTAAAACCCGAATATGCGGTTTTATTTAAAGCACATATTCCTGTAAACATAGGCTCACTCAGTGTTACGGGCTTTCCTAAATTTCATGATGCTGCAGATCCGCATAGCTTTAATATTACCGGTAATGGAATAACGGTAGGGGTTTTTACAGATATTGGGGCACCGTGTAAAAATTTAATTACACATTTTAAAAAATGCCATGCAGCTTTTTTAGAAGCAAATTATGATGAAGATATGTTGCGCAATGGTTCTTATCCTCATTTTCTAAAAAGCAGAATTACTGGTGGTGTTGGGCATCTTAGCAATTCGCAGGCTTTGGAAATCTTTGTAAAACACCGGCCTCCGTTTATGAGTCATTTATTACTGGCTCATTTATCTAAAGACAACAACTGCCCAAAATTAGCGCAGGAATTATTTGAGAAAAATGCCGGTGGTACCAGGGTGATGGTGGCGAGCAGGTATGAAGAGATGGATTTGATGAAAATAACGACTTCATCTTATTCTATTAAAAGAAATAGAACAATTAATGCAACTGTACAGGGACAATTATTTTAAACATTATTTTTTGAAACAACGTTTATGAAATTATTTTTACTTTCTTTTTCCTTATTGCTTTCCACATTCGTTTTTTCTCAATCTCCGGAGACCATTATTGATAGTGTTAAAGAAAATTACACGCCTGAAAAAATATACATACAGTACGATAAGCAGAATTATCTGGTAGGGGAAACAATGTGGTTTAAAGCATATTTAATGGAAGGTTATCTGCCCGCAGTAAAAAGTACAGTCATTGCTATTGAACTTATGAATGATAGTGGAAGGGTAATAGAAAAAAAAATATTGCCAATTGTGGGAAGTGCGGCGATAGGAGATTTTGTACTGCCGAAAACCCTGTATGAAGGCATTTATACAATAAGGGCTTATACTAAGCAACTGATGAATTTTGGCACAACAAATTTTTATACCCATGCGCTCAATATTTTTAATCCTGAAAAAAGAAATACCAAAATACCCGAGGAATCAGTTTACTTTTTTCCCGAGGGTGGTAATTTTGTAGCAGGCACACAAAATACAGTTGCTTTTAAATGTACGGATCAGGCAGGAATGCCACAAGCTGTTGAAGGTAAAATTTCAGATTCAAAAGGAAAAGATGTAGCGGGGCTTATAAGTAGCCACGATGGCATGGGGAAATTTGATTTTATACCCTTGGCGGGTGAGACTTATTTGGCAACTTGTTTAATTGCAGGAAAATATAAAAAAGAAACGCTGCTGCCTATTGTAAAAGAAGAAGGAGTTGTTTTGTCGATAAAAAAAGAAGGGCAAAATTTACGTTTTTCCGTGGATGCGAAAACAGGAACAAGTCAAAATATGGTTCCCGATTATATGATGGGCACAGAAGAAAACCAGCTGGCATTTAAAGTGCCCCTGCAATTCTCAGGTAAAAAAATGGTTGGTACAATACCGGCACAACAGTTGCCAACAGGCATTTTGCAGGTAACTATTTTTAACAAACAAAACCAGCCACTTGCCGAAAGACTGGTATTTATAAACACAGAAGACTATAAAAGCAATGGAGCATTGCTAACAGATACATTAAGTTTTGCTGCTCGTAAAAAAAATGTTTTCTCCCTTAATTTTTTAGATACTTTAAGTGGAAATTATGCAGTGTCTGTTACCAGTAACGAAATAGAATCCAACGATCAGGATAATATCGTTTCAAGATTTTTGTTATCGAGCGACATTAAGGGATATGTATTTAATCCTTCTTATTATTTTGAAAAAAAAGATCAGGAGCATGCAGATAACCTCGATCTTGTAATGCTAACAAATGGTTGGAGAAGGTATACATGGAATGAAATATTATCTAACAGATTTCCATCTATGGGTATTAAAGATCCAAACTACATTACCGTAAAGGGCATACTGAAAGATCCTATAACCAGCAAGCCATTGGCGAATAAATCTTATTCTGTATTTCTAAAAACGACTTCAAATAAAAATTTAGATTTCCTACCTATGCAAACAAATAGTGTGGGGGAATTTACTTTGGATGGCCTTATTTTTAGCGACACGGCTAGGTTAATTATTAAAAGCCCGACGACCAAAAAAACAGATTTATTATTGTCTTTCAACAGTACAACTTTATCAAATCTATTTTACGTACCTAAAGTACAACTGCCTAATTATTATTTTTTTGCACCTGACGATATTAGGTATAGAGAAATAAGTTCACTGTATAAATTAAACAATTCCAATAATTTTTCAGGGATAACATTAGATGAGATAAAAGTAAAAGTGAGGGCAAAAACTGAAAGAGAAATTTTTGAAAAAGCCAATACCACGGGTAGACTTGGTTCATCCGCGATAAAAGAAATTGATTTTTTAACTGAACCAGTTTCTTCCGGATTAAATATTCTTGATTATTTAAAAAGCAAATTGACCGGTGTAAATATAACAGGTGGTCCGATAGACTATTCACTTGTTTTTAGAAATACTAGAACCCTACTTGGTGGCCCAGTGCAAATGAATATATTTTTAGACGAGCTGGAAGTTCGCCCGGCTGATGTTGCTACGTTAAAGGTATCCGATGTAGCCTTGGTACAAGTTTTCAATAATAATCTGTCGTCGGGTTCGGGTGGCACCTTAGCTATTTTTAGAAAAAGGGATGCGGGTACATTATCAAATAATTTATTAGCAAATACAACAGAAGCATTTGTTGAAGGGTTTTCTGATACCAAAGAATTCTTTTCTCCTGATTATTCAATCGAAAAGAAGGTTCTTCGGTTTATTTAGTGGAATTCCTGAATTTAAAATCATTCCCAAGCATATAAATCATACTAATAAAATTATTTATATTTCTAAAGCCTCTAGCTCTAGACTTTGTTAATTG
>JBJXGJ010000217.1:0-4388 GCA_046153805.1 Ferruginibacter sp.
TGCTAAAGTGTTCGATAATACTTGACATATTTTTTTTTATGCAAAAACTAACTTACAATTCAATTGACAAACTCCTAATAATACAGCAATGTGAATAACTACTAAGTTTTTAATGCGTTTGCCCTGCTTAAATGCACCATTCCTATATATTCATCAATGGCATTAACTATCTTTGCTCTCCATAACAATTTCTTAACTAATGCCCATTTTCAACATCAAAATTCCTGCATATTTAGCCAAGGCATTACACCTTCCAATAAGTGACGCAAGGAGGCAGCAATTAAAAGTGCTTAAAAAACTACTTCGCAAAGCACGTTTTACACAGTTCGGGCAGCTTTATAAATTTGACGAGATTTTACTTAGCAGGCATCTCGGCAAAAAATTTCAGCAGAACGTTCCGACTTACGATTATACTAAAATTTACAATGAGTGGTGGTACAAAACACTTGAAGGAATACCCGATGTATGCTGGCCTGGTGTTATTAAGTTTTTTGCACTTAGCAGCGGCACAAGCGATGCATCAAGTAAATACATACCTATAACAAAAGAATTAATTAGGAGTAATACAATTACGAGCATCAAGCAATTATTTACATTAGCTAAATACAACAACATACCAAAAAGCTCCATAGGCAAAGGCTGGTTAATAATTGGTGGCAGCACCCAATTGCAAAAAGGAGCAACTTATTACGCTGGCGACCTTAGTGGCATACAGCAGAAAAATATCCCCCTATTGTTTAGAAGTATGGGACTATACAAACCTGGCAAAAAAATAGCCAGAGAAAAAGAATGGTCAAAAAAACTGGAAGAAGTTGTAGAAAATGCACCTAATTGGGATATCAGTTTTCTTGTAGGTGTACCGGCCTGGCTGCAAATATGCTTGGAGAAAATTATAGAGCGCTACAAACTGAATAACATCCATGAAATGTGGCCTAACCTTGCTTTTTATGTACATGGAGGCGTTGCAATGGAGCCCTATAAAAAAGGCTTTGCAAAATTGCTGGGTAAACCAATAACCTACATAGAAACTTACCTTGCAAGTGAAGGATTTTTAGCCTACCAATCCAGACAAGAGACCCGAGGAATGCAACTGGTATTAAACAATAATATTTTTTTTGAATTTGTACCTTTTGATGATAAAAATTTTGATTCAGATGGCAATATGATAGAAGACCCCGAAGTGTTGATGATACATGAAATTGAAGAGGATAAAGATTACTCTATTTTAATAAGTACCAACGCTGGCACTTGGCGCTATGCCATTGGTGACACTATAAAGTTGATAGATAAAGAAAGAAGTGAAATTATAATTACCGGTCGTACCAAACATTTTCTCAGCCTTGTGGGAGAGCATTTAAGTGTGGATAATATGAACAACGGCATTGAACTTGCGGCAGAAGAAATGAACCTGATCATTCCTGAATTTACAGTTGCAGGCGTACCACACGGAAACTTTTTTGCGCATGAGTGGTACATTGGTACCGATGACAAAGTTGATGCAGCAAAATTTGCAGCACTGCTTGATGAAAAAATAAAGAGCCTTAATGATGACTATGAAGTTGAAAGAATGCATGCATTAAAGGCTGTTACGGTGAATGTATTGCCTGAACATATTTTTCTGGATTTCTTAAAACTGAAAGGTAAACTTGGAGGGCAACACAAATTTCCAAGGGTACTAAAGGGCAAAATGTTACAAGAATGGGCAGCTTTTTTAGAAACCCTACATGTTGCCGTAGAGCAGGACTGAGTAAAAAGACCCTAGATGACAGAAGCCATTATAGCAGGATTACTTTTGGGTTTGGCACTGGTATTTTCAGTGGGTCCGGTAATTTTTACCATCATAAAACTTCGTATTAATTATGGCATAAGCAGCGCATTTTATTTTATTACAGGCGTATGGCTAAGCGATTTATTTTGGGTTGTTACCGCAAATTTATTCAGCACATTATTAGAAAGTCTACAAATTTATAAAGTGCAAATAGGCACTATTGGCGGAATATTTTTAATCTCTCTGGGTTTGTATTACCTGTTTTTTAAAAAATACCACTCAAAACAGGAAATGGATGAAGGTGTAAAAATTGGAAACGCCACACATGCACGTTTATTTATTACCGGTTTTTTAATAAATACGCTTAATCCCGGCGTAATAGCACTTTGGCTTGCAGCAGCCACAAAATCTATTAGCAGTAGTTTAGAAGAAAAAATTGTTACTTACGCAATTTGTCTATCTATGAATGTGGCAGCTGACTTTTTTAAGATAAACCTAGCTGGTAAATTACGCAATAAACTAAATGATAAAAATATCACAATAGTAAATAAAATATCGGGGTCTATGTTTTTGTTATTCGGCTTAGCACTTATTTTTGGTGTTTGGTATGCCAAACTTAAACTAGCCCTTTAACCATGAAAATTCTATTTTTATTATCCCTTACATTTTTAATACCTCAACTTACAACTGCACAATCTGCAGACTTTATTATTTTAAAAAAGAATAATAAAACGATTAAGTTATTCTATAAGGGTTCAAATATTCAATTTGTAACAACTACGGGTGCTTATAGAGATGCGCTTATAACCGATTTAAAAAACGACAGCATTTTTTTACAGGAGTTTGTAATAAACAGGGTACCTACTACGCTAGGCTTTTTTATTATAGATACCGTGGGCAGCTTTAGATATGCTTACAACTACAAACAAATTGCACATTTTGGAAAGGAAAATAAAAAATTTAATGTTGCTGGAAGCGGTGCTGCTTTGCTCGGAGGAGGCATCGTACTCTCTCTTGCGAGTGGTGTAGTATATCTAGTTGATAGAAAAAACTTTAGTCCCGCTTTGCTGGCTGCGGGTGCTGGGCTTACAGCTGTTGGTTACTTAATAAGTAAAGGCAGCAGTAATGGTATTACTATTGGTAAAAAGCATTACAGACTTCAATATATGAATACCAACGTTTCGCAAAAATGAAAGATGAAGATAATAAAAGTTGGTGGCATAAAGCAAAACGGTTTGCTTTATGGATGTTCGTTTTCCAGTTTGCTTACATCATTACTTTGCGTTGGGTGAATCCGCCATTTACCATTACACAAGTAGTAAGTTTGGCTAGAGGTTACGGTTTAAAAAGAGATTATGTATCGTACAGCGAAATGAGCAAAAATGCTAAACTTGCTGTAATAGCAGGAGAAGATCAGCTTTTTCCAGATCATAATGGGTTTGATGTGAAGGCCATAAAAAAAGCAGTAAAGCACAATGAAAAACATCCCACCAGAACGCGAGGGGCAAGCACTATAAGCCAACAGGTTGCCAAAAATGTTTTTCTATGGCAGGGCGGTGGCTTTTTTAGAAAAGGGCTGGAAGTTTATTTTACATTTATGATTGAAATATTTTGGAGCAAAAAAAGAATTTTACAAATGTATTTAAATGTAGCAGAAATGGGAAAGGGAACTTTTGGTATACAGGCAGCAGCTACCAATCTGTTTAATAAAAATGCTATAGCCCTCTCCAAAAATGAAGCGGCACAAATAGCTGCATCTTTACCCAACCCCAAAGTTTTTACGGTAAAACCACTTACAAGATATGTATCATCTCGGGCTAGTAACATTGCCAGACAAATGAACAATCTACAGGGTGATCCTGAAATAGCGGCGCTTATAAAATAATTTTTCTATTATTTTTGAGCCGAATAATTTTAGATTTTTTTAAGATTCTCTACTCAACAACTACGACAGTTTTTTTGAAGGATGCAAAGCTTTGTAAGCAATAATGGCGCTGACTAACATTAAAACAGAAGCCAAGGCAAAGGATATTCCTGAAAAATGAAACGGTGCTTTTGTCCCGGTAAAATAAGAGAACAAACCGGTCATAAGCATCGGCCCAAAAATAGAGGTAATGCTTATTAAACTGGTAAGCGCACCCTGCAACTCGCCTTGTTCATTTGGCGGTACATTGCCTGAAATGACAGACTGCAGCGCCGGCCCACAAATCCCGCCAAGGCAATAAGGAATAAGTATTACAAACATCATCCACGTTTGTGAGGCAAAAGCAAATAACAACAATCCAACAGCATACAGCAGCAAACCATAATAAATACTTTTTTCGTTACCAATTCTCGGGTTAATGTAACGTATCAATCCACCCTGCACTATTGCTATCAAAGCGCCAACAACACCTAACGAAATGCCAATCATTTTTTCATTCCAGCCAAGTTTTTCAATACCGAAAAACCCCCAGTTGCTTTGCACAGAGTGCGAAGCTATATAAATAAGAAAAAATGAATGACTATCCGCAATTGAGAGCAACCTAATATATTTAGCATATATTTGCTAAATATATTAGGTGTTATGAAAGTAGATAATTTTTTTAGAGACTACTCAACTGAGAAAGAGTGCAAGGAT
>JBJXGJ010000220.1:0-4668 GCA_046153805.1 Ferruginibacter sp.
ATATTTTAGAAATAAAGTGACCTAAATAATTAACAATAAATGATTTAGGAAATTTTATAGTTTCAAATTATATCAAAGGGGGTTGTCAAAAGTTGGCTTTTATCTGAAGTTTGTTTTTCATTATTACTTTTAGGAACCTTAAAACTAATTATTATGTTGAACGGAATTATTGAAATGTTGATTGAGTGTTTTTCTTAATCAAATTGAGTAAATTATTTTTGATTTTAAAAAACCAATGGTTATTTTTGATTAAATAACCATTTTTATATTACAAAATCTAAAATATATAACTTACTTTACTGAAATTTTACCTTTTATTTTTTGTCTTTGCTTTTTTTCAAGAATGCTTACAAAAAATAGAAAGGTATTTTTTTTGTATACTACAATCATTGCTTTACTGATAATTATTGTATTAATTACCAGATACGGATTTGAATCTTATGAAACCTATTACCTAGTAACTAGGTTATATAATGTAATAGAATATTGCATTTTAGCCTACCTATTCTATCTACACATCAAGAACAAAATTATTAAAACAATTCTTCTTTATTCAATATTGCCGTTTACGTTATTTGGACTTTATGATTTTTTTATTGCAGAGAAACCCGCACTTCCATTTTTTCCTTTAATTTTTGAATACTTAATTCTTCTCATATTTATAATCTATTTTTTCTTTGAAGTCATTCAAGAGACAGTAGTTGAGCCAATTTATCACAAATCGATATTTTGGATTTCTGTAGCATTTATTCTAAATTTTTCTGGGAACTTTTTTTTATTACTTTCATCCGTTAATAGTTATGACAATGAAACATTTAGAAATACATTTACCATAATTTACAGTTCGGTAACAATTTTAAAAAATATACTATTATGTATTGCAGTTTATATAAAAGAAAATAAACCAGATAATGATCCATTCAGCAATATTCAATTTGAATCGAAACTTGATAATTACCCGCCCTTTAAAAACCAAAACTAACTTCTAAGAAACATGTTTTTTTTGCAAGCACCTAGCTCGTCTGGAATTACACCTTTTATGTTTCTCGGAACATTAGCTATGCTTACTTTAGCTATAGCCATTGTTGGCTTTGTTATTTTTCACCAACGTAAAGTAATCCGTTATAATAACCAATTAAAAAAACTGGAAGAAGAAAAGCAACAGATCCTATTGAACGCCTCAATACGCTTTCAGGAGGAGGAACGTAACCGCATAGCTGCCGACCTGCACGATGATGCCGGCCCTTTGCTGGCAACAGCCCGCCTGTACCTGAACGAAAACCTGGTTAACCAGGAAAAAGCCCAGCAGCTGCAGAGTATTTTCAGTGCAAAGCAAATTCTCGACGATGCCATTTTGCTTATACGCAATATCAGCCACAGCCTGATGCCGCCCACGCTTAAGAACTTTGGACTGGAAAGTGCGGCCACTGATCTTTTTCAAAAAATAGGCGCCAGCGGCAGTTTAAATGCCAGTGCCCGCTTTCATGATTACCGGAAGAGGCTTAAAGTAGAACAGGAACTGCTTGTATTCAGGATCATCCAGGAACTGGTAAATAATATTCTTAAACATAGTAACCCCGGGTTTATCCACCTTACCCAAAACATTAGCACCGATAAAATGTATTTTCGCATACACCATGACGGGGTTGGCATCGTGCAAGCCGATTTTGAAAAACTAAATCACAGCAGTGTTGGATTGGGATTAAAAAATATAGCAAGCAGGATAAAAGTATTACATGGGCGAATCTTTTTTGAAATAGACCCCAGCAAAACCTACTATAAAGTAACCATCGAAATTCCGAGGGAACCATCTATTTAAGATCCTTACCTTTCCCGATTTTTTTTTACCAAACAGATTATTATAGTGAATCATTGAATAATGAATTTTCTTTTAGTAAATTTGCAATACCCCAGGATTATGAATGAAATAAAGGTAGCTATAGCCGACGATCATAAAATTTTCAGGAAAGGAGTAATTCTTTCCATGCGCAGTTATTCCAATATAAAATTTGTGATGGAAGCAGATAATGGTGAAGACCTGCTTGCCAAAATACCGGAATCGGAACCCGATGTTATTTTATGCGACCTGAAAATGCCGGTAAAAGACGGAATTGATACCACCAAACTCATCACAAAAAATTTTCCCAACATACGTGTCATCATATTAACCATGTATGAGGACGAACGTTTTGTAGGGCATTTAATGGATTGCGGGGCCGCCGGTTACCTTTTAAAAAGTACCGACCCTGCTGAGATTAAAAAAGCCATCATGGATGTGATGCGTACAGGTTTTTATCTTAACCCTTTTGTGAATAAAGTACTAATCAAGAAAAATTATTCCAAGCAGAAGTTCAACCCTACACTTACTTCGGAAGTAGTTTTGAGCGACAGGGAAAAAGAAGTACTTACCCTGGTTTGCATGGAATTTACCGCTACTGAGATCGCTGCTAAAATGGACATCAGTGCCCGAACGGTAGAAGCCATAAAAGACAGGTTGATGGAAAGGTTTGGTGTTAAAAACTCAGTAGGACTGGTTTTTTATGCGATGAAAAATTCGCTCATTGATTAATGGCGAATGTTGAATAGAAGAATATCGAATAGTTTTTGAAAAAAAATCTTTGCTTTAACAGTCTCCCCATATCTGAAATTCGATATTAAAATAGCCCAAACAACTTAGAGTCAATACTGCTTATAATTTTCCCCAGGTCTTCCTCATTTTCAGCAAATTTATTATTATCCGCATCAATGATCAGCAAAGGGCCTTCTTTGTAATTATCTATCCAGCCATTATAAAATTCGTTCAGCTTTTTTAAATAATCCAGCCTGATATTTTCTTCATACTCCCGGCCACGCTTTTGTATTTGTGCAACCAAAGTGGGTACAGATGCCTTCAGGTAAATGATGAGATCCGGCGGCTGTACCATACTCTTTAAAGTTTCGAAAAACTTATAGTAATTATCAAAATCACGTTTTGTCATCAGGCCCATATCGTGCAGGTTGGGCGCAAAAATATTGGCGTCTTCATAAATCGTCCTGTCCTGGATAACGGTTTCGGTGCCGTGATGTATTTCCAGCAATTGATTCAGGCGGCTGTTTAAAAAGAAGATCTGCAGGTTAAAACTCCACCGCGGCATGTCCTCATAAAAATCATTCAGGTAAGGGTTATGATCCACGTCTTCAAACTGAGGTATCCATTTATAATGCTTACTAAGCATTTCGGTCAATGTGGTTTTTCCTGCTCCAATATTTCCTGCAACTGCAATATGCTTTGGTTTTTTTGTTTTTGCCATAAATCAATTGTGTATTTACTATCGCCGTTTCTTTAATATAAGCGAAGCATCTAAAGTAATCAAAATCTTAAATCAAACACGCTAAATCAAAAATAATTTAATCCCAT
Organism: Ferruginibacter sp.; assembly: GCA_046153805.1. GTDB lineage: Bacteria > Bacteroidota > Bacteroidia > Chitinophagales > Chitinophagaceae > Ferruginibacter. The sequence continues at coordinate 3,398 of JBJXGJ010000220.1, forward strand.
TGCCTGTCTTACCAATTTCATGGTTTCGGCAGCACTTTTATTTGCCTTTTCGGCACCTTTTTGCATTATTTGTTTTAACCCATCTTCATCCTGCAAAATGGCATCCACTTTATTGCGTATCGGCGCAATGAAATTTACCATATCCTCTGCCAGCTGCTTTTTCAGATCCCCATAACGTATCGTACAGTTATTATAATCATCTTCGAACCTCTGAATGGATTCCGGTGAACAAACCAGGTTCATCAACAAAAAGATATTTTCGATATAATCCGGCTTGGGTGTGTTTTTTTCTGCCGGGCCATTGTCTGTTTTAGCTTTCATTACTTTTTTCCGGATCATATCATCACTGTCTGCCAGGTACAATGTTACCATTTGATTCTCGCTTTTACTCATTTTACCCGTTCCATCAAGGCTGGGTACTTTTACCAGGCTTTGGTTGTAATTAAAAGCTGTTGGTTCCGGAAAAACTTCGCCATAACGATGATTAAAACGATTGGCAAAAGTACGGGCCATTTCGAGGTGCTGCTCCTGGTCTTTACCCACCGGTACATATTTGGCCCGGTGCAAAATGATATCGGCAGTTTGCAAAACAGGATAGGTCAATAATCCTGCATTTACATTTTCAGGATTTTGTCTCACTTTATCTTTAAAAGTTGTTGTTTTTTCCAGTTCTCCTTTGTAGGCCATCATATTCAAATACAGGTATAATTCTGCCGTTTCATGTACATGACTCTGGCAATACAAAGCTACTTTTTCAGGATCCAGGCCGCAGGCGATATTTTCGGCCAATACCCGATGCACATTGGCTTTCAGTTCTTTTGTATCGGGGTGCGTAGTCAATGAATGCAGGTCTGCCACCATAAAAAAACAGTCAAATTCTTTCTGCATCTTTACATAGTTGCGGATGGCCCCAAAATAATTACCCAGGTGCAAAAATCCGGTTGGCCGGATACCGCTCATTACGATCTCTTTTTTCTTTTCCATAAAAGTCACTGTCAGTTGGCGAAGATAAGAAAACCTGATTGTTGGCAGTTAGCAAGTTTTCCTTTCATAATTACCAGGAGCCGGCTGCATAGCCAGGTATTTTTGGGAGCCAACTATTGTTATATTTGTATTATGGAGGTAAATGAAACACTCGTTGACAAACTGGCCAATCTTGCCCGATTACAATTTGATGCAGCTGCCAAAAAAGAGATCCAGGACGACCTGCAAAAAATGATCCGGTTTGTTGAAAAACTGAACGAATTAGACACTACCGGTGTTGAACCGCT
>JBJXGJ010000228.1:0-6159 GCA_046153805.1 Ferruginibacter sp.
AAGTGAACCGAAAAAAGGGGCAACAAAGTTAAGTATCAAATCAAAAAGAAATAAAGCAGGATGGAATAATGATTACCTCAGAGATATTTTGACTAAGGCGAACTAAATTTTAATGCGTTTGCCCTGAAGGTTCGTTGCACATGAAACTTTGCAAGCGAATATTTTTGTATTTTGAGTAATGCAGTCACAAATCCGCAAGTCATACAATACTACCAATAGGATTTATTTTTTTACAGCTACGATTCATGAGTGGTTGCCGCTATTGGCACAAGAAAATAACCAGCAATTAATTGTTGACTATTTAAAAAAGTTGTGTGATGATGGATTCCTCACTGTGTATGCATTTGTACTAATGCCGAATCATCTACATATCGTTTGGCGGCAAAATAAATTAAATGGTAAGGAAACACCACAAGGAAGTTTTTTGAAATATACGGCTCACGAATTTTTAAAAAAGTTGAAACTATCAGGACAGTCCAAAATGCATGAGGTAAATGCAGCAAATAAAAAACATGAGATTGGGCAAAGAGACTCACTTAGTGTTGAAATTTACAGTAGGGAGGTTGCAAAGCAAAAGCTACAATACATTCATTTTAATCCTGTAAGTGGTAAATGGCTACTATCAAAAGACGATTTAGATTATCATTATTCATCTGCAAGATTTTATGAAACAAGATTAGATGAGTTTGGTTTTTTAAGTAACTTGTTTACGGTTTTTGATGGTGAATAATACATAGCGGTTTATTAATTTAGATTGTTTGGTGTAAGTTTTTCGTGATGTGTGACCCCAAGGCGGAGGCCTTGTTTCGTGTGCCACGAACCAAGGCGGGGTTTACCCACAGGCATTACAGGGAAAAATCCAATTTGTAGATAACGGTGAAAATGATGAATCAACTACAAAACACCTTACAGATTATATCGTAAACTCCCCTTACAATAAAATGCCAGCCGTTGGTAATAACAAAGCAATAATTGAGTTTGAAAAAAAATATTTTCTTGCACTTAGTTATGTAATTTTTGAGTTGGGTAATTTGAAAGATGATGGGCTGAAAGTGATGGCTATAGCCGAAGCAATAGCTGCCACACAGTTTGTAGATGATGAAACTGCTCTACAACGAGCATACCCGTTAAGCAAAATAAGTTCTGAGGGTGTAAAAGAAATTATGGCAAGAGCAAAAGATGTTGCCGCTCTGTTCTTTGAAGAAGATAATTTAGGTAAAATGATGGTGGGTATAAAAAGTGAATGAATTTTATCTTTTGGGGTGAAACTTCAAAATTAATAGTTACACAATTTTAATAAAATGCCAGAAATACAAGAAGATGTTTTACCCGAAAATATTATTGCCTTAAGTTTAATTGAAAGAAAAAAACTGCTTCCATGGTGGATAAAAGTTTTTAGTTGGATTTTTCTTGTTTTTGGCGTGATAGTACCTGTGGCCTTTATCGCAGGGCTTTTAGGATATGGTATAGATTTATCAATTTGTGGACTCACTACTACCGAACCAATATCTTTAATCGGCATTTAATAATTGTAATTTTTGCACTAAAAGGTATCGCTTCATTTGGCTTTTTACAACAGAAAGATTGGGCTGTTAAATTAGGAATTGTAGATGCAATTTTAGGTACTGCAATTTGTGTTATGCTCATGAGTTATTCTTTATTTAATTCCGAAATCAGGTTTTCAATTAGGTTGGAACTTATTTTGCTTACCCCATATTTTATCACGCTATTAAAGATTAAATCTGTGTGGGAAAGTGCTATTAAAGGTTGATGTATTAATTTTCTTTAAGGTTGACCATTTCCATGGCCCATCGCTTTCTTTTAACGCAAACTTGCCAACCAATAACTTAACTTTGCGCCTTCAAAATTATGAAGACAAAAACACTAAAAAGAGATAGGGTAAACATTATAACCTTGGGCTGTAGTAAGAATATGGTTGATAGTGAGGTGCTTAGCGGGCAATTATTGGCAAACGATATTGAAACCATTCACGAAAATGAAAAGTTCGATCATAATATCGTCATCATAAATACCTGTGGTTTTATAGATAAAGCCAAGGAAGAAAGTATTAATACCATTCTTGAAAATGTAGCACTAAAGAAAAAAGGGAAGCTTGATAAAGTATATGTTACAGGTTGCTTAAGCGAACGTTACAAAAATAATTTAGAAGAAGAAATACCCGAAGTGGATGCCTATTTTGGCACGATGGAACTCCCACAGATTTTAAAAACATTTGAAGCAGACTACAAAGGAGAGCTTATTGGTGAAAGATTACTCACCACGCCGTCGCATTATGCATACGTAAAAATAAGTGAGGGTTGTAACCGTACCTGTTCCTTTTGCGCCATACCGCTTATGCGTGGGCAACATGTGAGTAGAACCATAGAAAGCATTGTAGACGAAGCGAAGCAATTGGTAAAACGTGGTGTAAAAGAAATAATGCTCATAGCACAGGAACTTACCTATTACGGACTTGATATTTACAAAAAAAGAGAATTGCCACGCCTGCTGAATGAGCTGGCGATAATACCCGGTTTGGAATGGATAAGGCTTCATTATGCATACCCATCAAAGTTTCCAATGGAGATTTTAGATGCTATGAATGCGCATCCTAATATTTGTAAATACCTTGATATGCCTCTGCAGCACGCAGCAGATAATATGCTGAAGGCGATGAAGAGAAATATAACCCGAAAGGAAATGGAAGATCTTGTAGAGGCAATAAGGGCAAAGGTTCCGGGCATTTGTCTGCGCACAACATTAATTGCAGGTTTCCCTGGAGAAACGAGAGAAGATGTTGAAGAATTGAAAACTTTTTTACAAAAAATGAAGTTTGACAGGGTTGGTATTTTTACCTACTCCCACGAGGAAGATACTAGCGCACATGGGTTGGAAGATAATATTTCAGCAGAAGAAAAAGAAGAACGGGCACAGGAGATAATGGAAGTACAACAGGATATTTCGTTGGAAAAAAATGCAGAGAAAGTTGGAAAGATTTTTAAGGTGCTGGTAGATAAAAGAGAAAGTGGCAGGTACCTTGGCCGTACTGAATTTGACAGTGTGGAAGTGGATAATGAAGTGATCATAAATACGACAAAAAAGCTGGTAATTGGCGAGTTTGTAAATGTAAAAATTACCAATGCTTTTGATTATGATTTGGAAGGAGAACTTGTTTAAGAAGTTAAAAAGGGAGAAAATGCATAGCCTCTGTGAAAACGATTTTAACATGTTTCTCTGCGGCGAAAAATAGGATGTTATAATATACTATTCAAAAAATCTTCATGGCATTTAAGGCTACAAAAATTGCTTACAAAGAAACAAATTCATTCTCCAAAATCGTGCTGGATTATTTGGATGATGCCTCTCAGTTAAAAGAATTTTCCAATTACCCAATAAACATAGAAGGTTTTAAAAAGGCGGTAAAGGACAGGGCTGAATACAATGTGAACAGAACATTGCTTGTAGATGTGCTGAATATACAATATGCCACAGTTGATAAATCTGAAAAGTTAGAGAAAAACATTCAAAGCCTTCTTCAACAAAATACATATACGGTTTGTACTGCTCACCAGCCCAATATATTTACCGGACATTTGTATTTTATCTATAAAATTCTCCATGCCATAAAACTGAGCGAGGCTTTAAAAGAAGCGATGCCAGAAAATAATTTTGTACCGGTTTATTATATGGGCAGCGAGAATGCAGATTTGGATGAGTTGGGTGAAGTACATATAAATGACACTCACTATAAATGGCAGACGAACCAAGCAGGCGCAGTAGGCAGAATGGTCATTGATAGAAATTTTATCGGAATTATTGATGCAATTGCAGGGCATCTTTCGGTTGAAAAAAATGGGGAGGAAATAATAAAGCAGGTTCGTCTTTTTTATAAAGAAGGCACCACTATTGAATTGGCTACTTTTCAGTTTGTACATTATTTATTTAATGAGTACGGACTTGTAATTTTATTGCCCGACAACAGAGCCTTAAAAAACGAATTTTCTATAGTTATAAAAAAAGAGTTAGAGGAGCAGTTTTCAGAAAAAGCAGTTGCAAAAACGGTTGCTGCATTTCCAAAGGAATATAAGGTACAGGCGGCAGGAAGGACCATTAATCTATTTTATCTTGATGAAAACAGGAGAGAAAGAATTGAAACCGCCGGCGATGATTTTGTTGTTGCCAATACCAAACTCACATTCACAAAAAATGAGTTATCTAAAGAACTTAAAAATTCTCCTGAAAAATTTAGTCCAAATGTAATATTGCGGCCTGTGTTTCAGGAAATGATTTTGCCAAATATTGCATTTATAGGCGGGGGTGGAGAGCTAGCCTACTGGCTGGAACTAAAAAAAGTTTTTGAAGTGGCGGGTGCATTTTTTCCACCATTGGTTTTACGTAATTCGTTTTTGATCATCAATAAAAAGACTGCTGAAAAAATTACTAATCTTGGTTTGGGTGAGACGGATATTTTTAAGACAGAAAAAGATTTGATAGAAGAGATCGTACAAAGAGACGCTACCGTAATTTTAGATATTAAAGAAGAGAAGGAAGCACTGAAAACGATATATGATAAAATAAAGGCCGTTGCTTCCGATATTGACGGTACGCTAAATTGCCATGTACACGCTTTGCGCACACAGGCTTTAAACAGATTAGAGATTTTGGAGAAGAAAATGTTGAAAGCGGAAAAAAAGAAATTTGAAACACAACAAAGGCAAATTAAGAAAATAAAATCTGCGGTGTACCCGACTGGAAATTTGCAGGAAAGGGTTGATAATATTCTGGAATATAGTACGGTATACGGCAAAGATCTTATCGGAACGCTGTATGAAAACTCAAATGCATTTTCTGCAAACTTTACTATTTTAATAGAGCAATAAAATATAATGGCTAGAATATTGGCAATAGATTATGGGAAAAAGAGAACCGGTATAGCCGTTACCGACCCATTAAAAATTATTGCGACAGGGCTGGATACTATCAACTCCCATGAACTTATCCCTTTTTTAAAAGAGTATATTAACCGGGAGGTTGTTGAATTATTTATCATAGGCATGCCGCTCAATTTAGACGAAACAGAAACACATGGAACAGCTCCGGCAAAAAATGCAATAGAGCGTTTACAAAAGGCGTTTCCACAAATACCTATACAAACTGTTGATGAGCGGTACACTTCTAAAATGGCGGTAGTTGCAATGCTTGAGATGGGGATGAAGAAAAAAGACAGGCAGGTAAAAGGGAATATAGATGTGATTGCAGCAACAATTATGTTGCAGGAATATATCAGTATAGCTTTCTAAAAAACCTCTGGCGTTAGCAAAGCAAGTTTATGTTTTCTTACTCTAGTATTTAAAAACTAAATTTGTGATTTGATTTTTATAAAAAGAATTATCGCAAGTATTAAGATATAACTAATTAATTAAAAATGATTTTACCAATCGTAGCATACGGTTCACCCATTCTTAGAAAAATAGCTGACGATATTACAGCTGATTACGAAGGGCTTGATAAACTGCTCGCGGATATGTGGGAAACAATGTATAACAGCAATGGTGTTGGCTTGGCCGCACCGCAGATAAATAAAAGCGTACGCATTTTTACGATGGATAGTGAGCAGATTTTTGAGAATGACGAAGATGGCGATACAGACAAATACCCTGATAAACCCGGCTTTAAAGGCACTTTTATTAATCCCCAAATTGTTGAACTTGCTGGAGACTTTTGGAAGTACAATGAAGGCTGCCTGAGCATACCACGGGTAAGAGAAGATATAATGCGCAACGAAACAGTCACGCTCTCCTACGTTGATGAATCTTTTACACCACAGGTAAAAACGTTTAAAGGAATAACGGCAAGGGTTATACTGCACGAATACGATCACTTAGAGGGGAAGCTTTTTATAGATCATATTAAACCGCTCAAACGAACTCTTTTGAAGAGAAAACTAGATGATATAACGAAAGGTAAAATTAAGGTTGACTACCGCATGGTCTTTCCAAAATAGTTTGCTCCATTTTAATGGTTAAACATGAATATTTATGGTTCTTCGGTTTATTTAGTGGAATTCCTGAATTTAAAATCATTCCCAAGCATATAAATCATACTAATAAAATTATTTATATTTCTAAAGCCTCTAGCTCTAGACTTTGTTAATTGTAT
>JBJXGJ010000230.1:0-9691 GCA_046153805.1 Ferruginibacter sp.
CAAAAATCAAACATGCCCTTCTAAATACTAGCAACGCTTACAAGGCTGCACATAATGAATTATGTTGCCATAACAGCTATTATTGAAGCCTACAAAGTAAAAAGAAAACGACAAAAAAAAGAAAACCCAACAGAAAAATCTCCAATAATATACGACCCCTCTGCTATGCAAACTAAGATGGAAATGTAGGATGCCTAACTGTGATAATGGTATAAAGTTTAACTTTATAACATTATCTCGGACAACAATAATAGTAAATGTTAATCCTTCCACAGAAAAGGAAAAAGAATAATTGCCAATACAAATACAAGCACGTCCAACCCCGCAATTAAACCTGCCAGTTGCAAAACTGCTCCATCTCTAAATACTTCTGCAAACCCTGCTTTGCTCAAGCGCATAAGCAACAAAAGCTGCGGAAGAATAACAGGAAAGCCCAGAATAGCAATTAAAGCTGCATTTTGTTGAGCTTTAGCTGCAATAGCACTCATTAAAGTAAAAGTAAGGCTGATGCTTGTACCTCCCAATAAAACGATGCCAAAAAATCGCCAGTAGTTTAAAACGGGGCTGTCTAAAAACATGTAAAAAAGTAAAAGGCTCACGCTGCTCATTAACACCATTAAAATAATATTAAAGAGCAATTTTGCTGTTATAAATTCTGTGGGAGATGAAATAGAATAGTAATAAAGCATTAACCCCTTTGAGTCCTGCAAAAAACTCTTCGCAACTGTATTTACACAAACAAAGAGTTGTATTACCCAAAAAAGGCTGTTCCATACATTCGCATCCGGGCTATCGGGCAGTGATAAATAAATTACAAAAACAGTGCTGGCTATGTATAACAAAATGCCATAGAAAGTATGCTGGCGCCTAAACTCCAATAAAATATCTTTTTTTAGTAACGCAAAAATATGTTTGATCACAGAGGCAAAGTAAAGGCTTTATTTGGAAGAAGGGAGTGGGAAGTAGGTAGTGGCTAGTGGGAGGCTGCTAGGGATTGGTAGGAAGTGGGAAGTTAGTACCCTATCGCTTCATTAAAAGATGAAAAAAGATTTAATGAGGAAACTAGCCCCGATTGCGGGATTGCTGCCTTTGAGCAAAAAGATTATAGCGTAAAGCGGGAGACAAATGTTTAGTGCAGTTTGAATACTCATGCTCCTAAAAAATCAACAAATAGCAGTAGGCAATTCGGCTCAACCAATCAACTTTTCAACCAATCAACTTTTTAACTAATCAACAATTATTCTGCAACTTGCGCACACTCCCTGCACCGTGGCTCGTAAATATCTTTCTCACCTAGCAAAACCTGACCACCGGTGGCTATTTTCCGGTACGAAATGCTTGCCATGCCGCCACATCGCATACAGATAGCATGTAGTTTTGTAATATAATCTGCCACCGCCAACAGGTTCGGCATTTGGCCAAACGGTTTACCCCGGTAATCCATATCGAGCCCAGCTACAATAACCCTTATACCCTTCAATGCCAGTTGTTCGCAAACGAATGCAATTTCTGCATCAAAAAACTGGGCTTCATCAATACCCACCACATCTACATCCTGTGCCATTAATAAAATACTATGGGCATTTTCAACCGGCGTGCTGTGTATTGAATTTGTATCGTGGCTCACAATCTTTATTTCGTCGTAACGTACATCTATCGCTGGTTTAAAAATTTCAACTTTAAGGTTGGCAATTTTTACACGTTTTAGTCGCCGTATTAATTCTTCCGTTTTACCGCTAAACATGCTGCCGCAAATAACTTCTATCCAACCTTTTCTTTCGCCACGTAAATTGGGTTCTATGAACATTCTTACTTTTTTTTTATAGATGTGTTGCGTAACTTTAACGCAATGTTGCAAAGATTAAAGAATAAAATTTAAGCACAAAACAAAATTTAAGAACTTGGTTTTAATAAATGATTAAAGCAAATTTTATGGAAAGAGTGGAAACACTTATAAATATACTGGTTGAAAAATTACAAAAAAAAGCATCTGCAAATGATTTGCTTACAACTGTAAAAATGCTGGAGTCAGAATTACAGCACCTTAAGTGTATAACACCGCCAGATATATCGGTCGCCACAACAATAGCATTAAATATTGCTAGACAAATTACACCTGAGAAGCACCTTGAAAGTGAAGATGAGGCTGCAAAGGACGAAGAAAAGACAGTAGAGGTTCTACAGGTTGATGAAGCAGATTTGGAAGCAGAACTGGAAGAGATAAAAAAGACAACGGAAGAAAGAAATAAATTTACCTTACCTAATAAACCTGCCCCGGTTTTTAATTACTTAGATGACATTCCTACCCTTGCAAACAGGCAGATGGATGCACCCGTTTCTACTGATGTGAGGCAGCCGAAAGAAATAAATGAAATATTGCCGGTAAACAATGTTGCATCTGTAAATGAAAGTTTGCGTACAGCAAAAAACGAACTGAGCGATAGCCTGCAAGATGCTCCGGTAAAGGATTTGAAGAAGGCGATTGGTATTAACGACCGATTCGTTTATTTAAAAGAATTGTTTAGGGGAGATGATGCCATGTATGAGAGAAGTATAAAAACGATAAATGCATTTGCCATATACCCGGAAGCTGAATATTGGATTAGAAGAGAACTAAAACTAAAACTTGGATGGGACGATAAAAATGAAATAGTAAAACAGTTTGATCAATTGGTGAGAAGACGTTTTGCATAAATATATTCCATTATTTTATCGGTAGCTCCTCTGTTTTCATACACATAATCTTTGCAGGTTCTTGATGCATTTTTGAGAAACTCAACATTGTTGAAAAACTTATTCAATAAAACCTCCAGTTCAAGCGCATTTTCTATGGAGAAAGCGCCTTCTCTATTTATTAAATCGTTCGCCTCCACAAATTTTTCATACACAGGCCCAAAAATGATTGGTTTGCCGTATACAGCCGCTTCGAGTATGTTGTGTATGCCGCTGTCGTTAAAACCACCGCCTATATATGCTACTGTTGCGAGTTGGTATAGTTTCGAAAGCATTCCAATATTGTCAATAATGATCGTTTGTGCTTCATGTTTACCTGCAATAAATTCGGAATAAAAAACTGCATTAGGAAATAATTTTTTAATATCATCCAACCTTTCTTTATCTATTTCGTGAGGTGCAATAATAAATTTAATGTGAAGGTGCATTTTAGCATAGTGCACAATTTCCTCTTCATCTTCCTGCCAGGTACTGCCAGCAACTATAACTTTTTTATTCTTGCAAAAATGAGCAATTTGCGAGGGTATAGGTAATTTTACTGTAGCAATATCAATAACCCTATCAAACCTTGTATCGCCCGTTATTGTTACGTTTCCTGCCAAGTCAATTTTTTTTAACAAGGAAATAGACTCTTCATTTTGCACAAAGATATTTTCGAAACTTTGCAATATTTTTTTCCATAACCCACCATACCACTTAAAGAAGGGCTGGCTTTCTCTGAAGATAGCAGATACGAGTACCACCTGAATCTTTTTTTGCTTTAAGATTGTTAAATAGTAAAACCAATATTCATACTTAACCCAAACAACAAGCACTGGGTTTACAATACTGATAAATTTTTCTGCCGACACTTTACCATCTAACGGCAAATAAAAAACACCATCGACCCCGCTATAATTTTTTCTTATTTCATAGCCACTCGGCGAAAAAAAAGTCAGAAGAATTTTATGTGATGGATATCTATATTTTAATTTTTCTATGATTGGTCTTCCCTGCTCAAACTCACCCAAACTTGCGCAATGCATCCATATTATTTTTTGCTCATTATTTTCACTTTTCCATAGGCTTAATTGAGAGAAGATATTTTTTCGTCCTTTACGCCACAACCGTGCTTTTTTATTGAATAGACAAGCTGTTCTAACACCAGCAGCGTACGTTAATAAAAATAAGTTGTAAAAGAAAATTGACAAATGCTTTGTTTTGAAGCAAATGTAGTATCAAAACACCCTTACAACCAATTGTTTCGTTTAGGAAATTTCACTGTTGCAAATTTGTATCTTTGCCGCCGCTAAAAAGAAAATATGAGTACAATTCAAATGGTGGATACAAAAACACAGTATCTAAAAATAAAAGAAGAAGTAGATGCCGCCGTTATAGGTGTAATGGAAAGTTCCCGTTTTATAGGCGGGCAGGTTGTAGCAGATTTTGCTGCAGGTTTAGCAGCTTACCATGGCAGCAAGCATGTAATAACCTGTGCTAATGGCACCGATGCCCTACAAATAGCCATGATGGCATTGGGTTTAAAGGCTGGCGATGAAATTATAACACCTTCTTTTACCTACATAGCAACGGTAGAAGTCGCGGCACTCTTGGGTATTAAACCGATTTTTATTGAGGTAGATAAAGGTACATTTTGTATGGATGTAAGTGCTATTGAAAAGGCAATTACCCCAAAAACCAAAGCAATTGTACCCGTGCATTTATACGGACATGCGGCAGATATGGAACCAATAATGGCCATTGCTAAAAAACACAATTTGTTTGTAGTTGAAGATAACGCACAGGGCATTGGCAACGATTATACTTTTAGCGATGGAACAAAAAAGAAAACCGGAAGTATCGGGCATATTGGTTGCACATCTTTCTATCCATCTAAAAACCTTGGGGCTTTTGGCGATGGTGGTGCGATTTTTACCGACGATGATGCCCTTGCAGAAAAACTAAAAATGATTGCATCTCACGGGCAAAAAGTGCAATACTACCATGATGTTGTTGGTTGCAATTCACGTTTAGATGCAATGCAGGCGGCCATTTTAAATATCAAATTAAAAAAACTGGACGAGTATATTACAGCACGCAGAAAAGCTGCTGATTATTATGATGCAGCATTTGCCGGACACGAAAAAATAACCGTACCGTTTCGGGCAGCCAATAACAACCATGTTTTTCACCAATACACTTTAACCCTTCACAATACTGACAGAGATGCTTTGAATAAGCACCTCGCAGAAAAAGGAATTCCATCAATGATTTATTACCCGGTACCTGCACACAAACAAAAAATGTTTGAGCACTTTGGTGGAAGTGATTTTGATTTACCCGTAACAGATTGGCTTACAGAAAGAGTAATCTCGTTACCTATGCATACAGAGCTTGACGAACAACAACAGTTTTATATTGTAGAAGGGGTACTAAAATTTGTAAATAAAATATAAAATAGTTGAGTGTTTTATTGATTATAAACAATGAACAACAATTAAGAAGGTTTAAGTTATTTAGAAAACATAGGTTTTTGCGAAATGCATTAATCGTAAAGTAACTTTAAAAACCACTAACAACTTTTATTATGAAAATTGCTGTAGTAGGAACAGGCTATGTAGGTTTAGTTACAGGAACGTGTTTTGCAGAAACAGGAAATTCAGTAACCTGTGTAGACATTGATGCATCAAAAATTGAAAAATTAGCTTCGGGCACAATTACGATTTATGAGCCGGGATTAGAAAAAATATTCTTACGAAATCAAAAAGAAGGTCGGTTAACGTTTACCACATCTTTGAGCGATGCGGTTACAGATGCAAAAATAATTTTTCTTGCGTTGCCAACACCGCCCGGAGAAAACGGTGAAGCAGATTTGAAATATATTCTTGGTGTGGCAAGTGATTTGGGTAAATTATTAAAACCAACAGATTACAAGGTTATTATTGATAAGAGCACTGTGCCGGTAGGAACATGTGAAAAGGTGAAAGAAGCTATTTTAAAAAGTGGTACCGGCGCTATCGAGCAAAGTTTTGATGTAGTGAGTAATCCGGAATTTTTAAGAGAGGGTGCAGCTGTAGATGATTTTATGAAGCCTGACAGAGTGGTAATAGGAACAAGATCTGAACGGGCTATAAAAATAATGAATGACTTATACAGCCCTTTTGTAAGACAAGGAAATCCTGTAATTTTTATGGATGAATACAGCGCGGAGCTCACGAAATATGCTGCAAATGCGTTCTTAGCTGTAAAGATTACGTTTATGAATGAAATTGCCCAAATGTGTGAAAGACTTGGTGCAGATGTAGATATGGTTCGTAAAGGCATAGGCAGCGATGAAAGAATAGGCAGAAGATTCCTGTTTTCGGGCATTGGATATGGGGGAAGTTGTTTTCCAAAAGACGTGCAGGCCCTTGCAAAAACAGCGGATGATGTAGACTATAATTTTCAGATTTTAGACGCAGTGATGGATGTGAATAACAAACAAAAATTACATCTCATACCAAAGATAAAAACATTGTTGGGTGATGATCTTTCTGGTAAACATTTTGCAATTTGGGGGCTGGCATTTAAACCAAATACCGATGATGTAAGAGAAGCTCCGGCTTTTTATATGATAGATGAATTGCTCGCAAGTGGAGCCACTGTTTCTGTTTTTGACCCTGAGGGGATGACCAATACAAAAGCTGTGTATGAAAATAAAATACATTTTGCAGGTAACCAATATGAAGCATTGGAAAAAGCAGATGCGTTAATAATAGCCACCGAATGGAATGAATTTAGAACACCTAATTTTGATACGATAACAGAAAAGTTACCATCTAAAATAATTTTTGATGGTAGAAATCTTTTTGAGCCTGAGCAAATGAAAGCATTGGGTTATCATTACGAAAGTGTAGGCAGAAAAAAAATATCACAACCATAAAGCATATTTATTTTGCAAGAAAGAATATTAATTACAGGTGCAGCAGGGTTTTTAGGATCTCATCTTTGCGATAGATTTATGAAAGAAAATTACCATGTAATTGGCATGGATAATCTTATTACCGGCGACTTAAAAAATATTGAGCATTTATTTCAATTGCAAAATTTTGAATTCTATCACCACGATGTTTCAAAATTTATACATGTAACAGGCAAGCTCGATTATATACTACATTTTGCATCGCCTGCAAGCCCGATAGATTATTTAAAAATACCAATTCAAACACTAAAAGTTGGTTCACTTGGCACGCACAATTGCCTTGGCTTAGCCAAAGCCAAAAATGCCCGCATACTTGTTGCAAGTACCAGCGAGGTTTATGGAGATCCGAAAGTGCATCCACAAAATGAGGAATATTGGGGAAATGTAAATCCTGTAGGTCCAAGAGGTGTGTACGATGAAGCAAAAAGATTTCAGGAAGCCATAACAATGGCCTATCATACATTTCATAATCTCGAAACGAGAATCATAAGAATTTTTAATACTTATGGTCCAAGAATGAGGCTGAATGATGGGCGTGCACTTCCTGCATTTATCGGTCAGGCTCTGCGTGGTGAACACCTTACCGTATTTGGAGATGGTAGCCAGACGAGAAGTTTTTGTTATGTAGATGATTTGGTAGATGGTATTTACAAATTACTGATGAGTGATTATGCACAGCCTGTAAACGTTGGAAACCCAGATGAAATTTCTTTAAAGGATTTTGCGGAGGAAATTATAAAACTCACAGGTACAAAACAACAAATTATTTACAAACCACTGCCATTAGATGATCCAAAACAAAGACAACCTGACATAACAAAAGCAAGGGAACTACTTGGCTGGGAACCAAAAATAAATCGTGCAGAAGGTTTAAAAATTACCTATGAATATTTTAAAAATCTGCCAAAAGAAGAGTTGAATAAACTACCAAAAGAATTTGCGAAAATTACTTTTTAAAAAAAATAATAAATTAATGTATCAGGAACTAGTAGACAAAAAACAAAAGTTGGCGGTTATTGGGCTAGGTTATGTAGGATTACCAATAGCACTTGAATTTGCTAAAAAAATAAAAGTAATTGGGTTCGATATTAATGCGGATCGGGTAAAGATGATGCAGAATAAAATTGATCCCAGCAAGGAATTGGAATCATCTGCATTCGATGGTTGCGACATAGAATTTACAAATGACTTTGATGTTTTAAGGGAAGCAACATTCTTTATCGTAGCTGTGCCTACACCTGTAGATGAGCACAATGTGCCTGACCTTACCCCAGTGATACGTGCAAGCGAAACCATTGGCAAAGTAATTAAGAAAGGAGATTATGTTGTGTATGAAAGCACCGTTTATCCCGGTTGTACGGAGGAAGATTGCGTTCCAGTTATTGAAAAATTATCGGGGTTAAAAATGGTAACAGATTACAAAATTGGATATTCACCTGAAAGGATAAACCCAGGCGATAAAGAACATACCATTACAACTATTGTAAAAGTGGTAAGTGGCTGTTGCGATGAAAGTTTAGATGTTATTGCAAAAGTGTATGAACTTGTGGTAAAAGCAGGCGTACACAGAGCCTCATCTATAAAAGTTGCCGAAGCTGCCAAGATTATTGAGAACACACAGAGAGACTTGAATATCGCATTGATGAATGAGTTATCGATCATTTTCGATAGAATGAATATTAACACTTTTGAAGTGCTGGAAGCGGCAGGAACAAAGTGGAATTTCTTACGATTCCAGCCTGGCTTAGTTGGTGGCCATTGTATTGGCGTAGATCCATATTATCTTACTTACAAATCAAAAGAACTTGGTTACGATAGCCAGGTTATTCTTGCAGGTAGAAATATAAATGATTGTATGGCAGGCTATGTTGCCAAAAAAGTTTTGCAACACATCATTCAAAATAATGGCAATGTAAAAGATGCTAGGGTTTTAATAATGGGTGCAACTTTTAAAGAAAATGTGAGCGATATCCGTAATAGTAAAGTGGCCGATGTGGTGAAAGAATTAAAATCTTTTTCACTAAATGTAGATATTACTGATCCTCATGCAAGCAGCGAAGAATTGAAACATGAATATGGGTTCGAACTTACGCCAACAATTGGGAAAGAGTACGATGCAATAATTGTTGCAGTACCGCATGCGAGTTATAAGGATTTTGATGATGCGTATTTTGCGTCTATCAGCAAACCAGAAGCTTTATTGTGCGATTTAAAGGGCACTTATAGAAGTATCATTAAGAGTAGGACGTATAAGAGTTTGTAGAGAGGTGAATGGTGAAAATGTGAGTAGTGAATAGTGAATACAGGATGAAATTTATAGAACTAATAGATTTGCCTCGCCCTTTAGGGCGAGGATAAAATAAACAATCTCAAATGGGCTTTAGCCGATAAGAATAAAGAATTTAAAACATGGAATTATTTCAACAAGGAAATTTGAGCGATAAAAAATTTTTAGTAACAGGTGGTGGTGGCTTTATTGGCGGACACCTAGCAGAATATCTACTAAAAAATGGCGCTACAAAAGTCCGTGTATTTGATAATATGGTAAACGGATTTGAAAGCACTTTAGCTGTATTAAAACAATATCCTGCATTTGAATTTATACAAGGCGACATTAGGAATTTTGAAGACTGCAATAAAGCATGTGAAGGAATAGATTATGTGAGTCACCAAGCTGCATTGGGTTCTGTACCACGTTCTATAAAGGAGCCGATATACTTTAATGAAGTAAATGTGGGTGGATTTGTAAATATGCTAAAAGCCGCTGTTGACAATAATATAAAACAGTTTGTTTATGCATCTTCCTCTTCAGTTTATGGTGATGAGCCCACATTACCAAAACTAGAATCGAGAATTGGAAACTGTCTTTCTCCTTATGCAGCCACAAAAAAAACCAATGAATTGTATGCACAGATTTTTGCGGATGTGTATGGGTTAAAAATAATGGGGTTTAGGTATTTTAATATATTTGGCCCAAGGCAAGATCCTGATGGAGCTTATGCAGCAGTTATACCATTG
>JBJXGJ010000233.1:0-2654 GCA_046153805.1 Ferruginibacter sp.
CTCCTTGAATATTTCGTCTTTTACAAAATATTTAATCGGCTGGGACAACGAATTGGACGATAGTATTAGACAAAAAATATTAGGGAAAATAAAAGTTGTCAAGTATTAATTAATATATCTGCAGCCAACAAGGGGTTTAGCAAAATACGGGCGGACGGATGTACATTCTGCTACAGATCATTGCTCAACGTTAGTTCGGGCTGGACGAACAAGAATGGACTTTAGTTCTTAACTTCAACAAAATATTTTAACTGAGCAGCGGTTACGGGCGGACGTAATTCTATTTCCCGTACTTCGCTAAGCCCCGAACGTCAGACTGTGAAAAAACTATTTTATTTCTAAAAAACAGTTGGTACAATTTCGTGTAAAGCATACTGAAGTTGATTTACACAGCCTTTAAAAATAAGAGTGGATGCAATTGAAAAAAAGTGAGTGGCTTATTTTGGTTGTAAATGCATTTAATAAATGTAGTTTTTAAAGCGCAGACTATTTTACTGTAATCTGGTTGCCAGTTTTGGATGGCTTTAAGCATTTTTTCGAAGCCCAGTATATTTTTAGTGCGCATAAAGTTGTAGCAGAACATGACCAGGTTCATTTCGCCATTTACTTTTTGCAAACCTTTTAATAGCGTGTGGGTAAACCCAAAGTGCCGTTTGATGGTGCCAAAGGGATGTTCGCAAATGGATTGCCTTCGTTTGTAATAATGTGGATTTTGTTTGATGTTGTTATCGTTTATATCTACTGCATCCTGGTATTCGCTGCGCTGGATAATACGTTTGGGCAGTTTGGTGCATTGTGTTTTTAATGAACAGGTCTTGCAGGCATCGGTGCGATAAGTTTTAAACCGGTAACTGGTTTCATTAGCTTCGCCTTTTTTATTGTGCCAGGTGCCCAGCGATGTTAGTGTGGCGCCGGCCGGGCAGATATAGGTATCGTTGGTTGTATCGTAATTAAAACTTTCAGCTAAAAATTCATGAGCAATATGTTTTACACCGGGCTGTTCTTTGTAAGCTACATGGGTGATCATATTATCCTGCTGGCATTGTAACAACTCGGCCCCGGTATGGTAGCCTTTGTCGGCAAGCACCATCAGGCTGTCTTCTTTTTGTAATTGTAAATTATGTTTGGCTTTTGTGGCAGCATTATGTAAAGCCTTGCCATCATTAGTGTTGGTGGCCTCGGTATGCACAATTAAATTATGTTTATTATCTACCGCATTTTGAACATTGTACGCTACCTCTACAATGCTTTTGGTGATAAGTATGCTGCGGCTGTCGGTATCGGTGGTGCTGATCTGTTTATCATCTGTATTGTTTAATTGCTCTTGCAGCGTATCGTATTTGATGCTGCGCTCTTTTAGTTTTTCTAACCCTTGTTTTATTTTTTCTTTTTTTATTATGAGTTCGTCACTGTTGTTTTCTGCTGCATCCAACTCGTCAAGCTCCTGTAAATATTTAGCTGTTTTATCAGCAATAAATTGCTGGTGTTTGTCTATCTTTTTTTGATTATGATTATTCTTTTTGCTGTTTACTGCTTTAAATTTACTGCCATCAATACCGATAGTTGTTTTACCCAGCAGATCAGCATCGCTGAGAAATTGAATATACAGTTTGAACATGGATTGTAAAGCCACTGCATGCAGCTTTCTAAAATCAGCAATGGTGTGGTAATTGGGCTGTAAGTTTTGCAGCAACCATTGCAGTTCAATATTGCGGCTGCACTCTTTTTCTAACTTACGGCTGCTGCGGATTTTATTGAGATAGCCATACAAATACAATTTTAAAAGCACTTGCG
The DNA here is from genome assembly GCA_046153805.1 of Ferruginibacter sp. Taxonomy (GTDB): domain Bacteria; phylum Bacteroidota; class Bacteroidia; order Chitinophagales; family Chitinophagaceae; genus Ferruginibacter. Next base: position 1,795 of record JBJXGJ010000233.1, read on the forward strand.
GGGCATAAGGCGGACGGCCTTCACTCTTAGGAACAGCGCCTGTAAAACCTAATTTTTGCAAATCAAGCTTATCTACAAATGCATCGATTAACCTTACCGGGTTATCGGTTGCTAACTGATCATCAAGTGTGATGAAATAGGTTTGATTGCGGTTGTTACCCTGGATATATTGCATATCTTTTTACAACAAAAACTATACAGGTTTTGTGCTCATGCACATTGTGTGTATATTTAATGAACAGGAGGTTTTTTCACAAACTCCCGTTGGGCGCAACTTTATGACAAAACACTCAATCTATATCATTACAGTATTAATCCTGCTAACTTCTGAATCAAAAAGTCAAATTGACTCAAATACTATTTTTACAAAATCAAAGGGCAAGTTGTCTCACCCATTATCTCATTACAAAATTTTCCCTGACAAAAGTTCAATCGGTCACGCTAATAGAGGATGCTTCAACCCTGGCATTACATATTACACATCTACAGAAGAAAATGTAAAAGCTATTTTTGAGGGTAAAATAGTTTCAATATTTAAAATTGACAGTTCTTATTGTATAATGACAAAATATGGTAGTTTTTACATTGCTTATTCCGGATTAAATGAGCCCGTGTTTAAAAAAGGTGACTATATTAAAAAAAATCAATTCCTAGGATCGCTTCATGATATTGGTGACGATAAATATGAATTGGAGTTAGCAATATTAAAGGGTGCTAAGACATATAATCCTTTAATTTGGATTAAGTAACATAGCTGCGCCCAACAAGTGTATTTGCAAAAGCAGGGCTGGACATCAATACCTCAGCCAATTAACTCTATTCAACTTCGGTCTGGGCGAGACGTCAACTATTGATCTTTT
>JBJXGJ010000235.1:0-12380 GCA_046153805.1 Ferruginibacter sp.
ATATCCTTCACCCTCACAATGGCATACTTGTACAATTCATCAGCATAATTGTCTACCCATTTACTAGGCGCAAATGTTCTTGTTTCCAGCATAAATATTTAACTGATAAGATCTCAAATTTAACGAAAAATGCCAGATTTGCCCCATAAACTTTTATAGAAAAAGTTACGTTAAAACTTTGCCATTGCAGCCCCTACAATATTAAAAGAACTTTGCTCCTGTATAAAAACTATTACGGCTGCATTACCAATTGCAGGTATTGGTTTGCCGGAAAAAGTGATTTCACCACTTCCTACAGCTTTCTTGGTAACTAATTGCCTCACTATATTTTCGCTTGTAAGCGTAGCGCCACCATTCTCGCCTCTTTTTACGGCTGTGGTTTCTGAAAGAGAAACCAGTGCAAAATTAATGTTGGCATCCGTAAAATCTCCTTCGGCAACGTAAGTTACTTTGATGGTATTATCTGCCGTTTGTATTGCCTCCAACTGCTTGAAATTTACCTCCGCTTTTACCTTTAATGCCTTAGATAATGCCGCAGTAAGTGCAGCTCTATCAGACCCAACAAACTCGTTGTTGCCATTTACGATAACCTGTGGCGTGTAAGCACCATTTATATTCAACGCCTGCACGTATTCATTTTGCCTTTTTGAAAAACCGGCATTACTAAAAGGATCAGTCCAACCAAGCCTGTTCCAGTAATCAACATGGTAGGATAGGGCAAATATCTTTTTACCATTTTTATTGCTGATTGTTTGCGATAGCAATCTATCTGCCGGGGGGCAACTTGAACAACCTTGAGATGTAAATAGTTCTACCACTGCAATAGGCTCAAACAAAGTGGTAATTTTTTTTGGTAATTTGTTTGTGGAAGAATGTGATTTTTGAAAGCCAACTAAAATTGCACCAGCCAAAAGCACTATTACTATTAAGGAGAAAGTCTGTTTCATATTAATATTTTTTGCAAACACTAAAACGTGTTCTTACATTAGGACGGAAAAGGAAATACAAACTTACATTCCAATTTAAACTTAAGGGCATCGCTAAAAAATGCTTTTATATATCTTTCTTGTGAAAATATTTCCTCAAAAATTTAAGCCTGTATATAATTGTGGCTTTTTAGGTCATTTACCTTGCTCTTTTTGCTGTAACTATTGATTTTATTGACTATTGGGCATCGGTATCCCTATGCGTAGTTCTACCCTAGAACGTGTTTTAGATTTTTTGCGATTGGTTTGTTTTTGTCCTTGCGTTAAGGGGTGATTTCTGCGTCCTTTTTCTATAATATGTGCTTTTCAATCAATACCAAGGGATCGCCTAATTGCGTTAGTTTGGCTAAAACATTTTGTTCATCAAATAAGCCTGTTATGCTTTTAATTTTCATCTCCAAATATTACCAAAAATAAGGCCTCTATTGGTTTCTATGACATTTTGGTATTAAATAGAGATGCCCTATATAAGTTAAAGGAAATTAACAAAACACAAAAAATCAAAATATTTTCTAGATTATTAACTTAATCATAAAAAATGTTTATACCTTTTTAAGAAAATATTGTGAATGGGTGGCTTAATTTACTATTGAACTTAAACGGTTACACAATTAAAGTTGCTTCGTACATGATATTACGGCGCAGGTTTTTAAGGTATAAAAAATAAAGTGAACTGAGACGCAGGAACCCTTCTTAATAAAAAAAGTCATTCTTGTTCATGTTGCATTAAGAGTATCTTCTTCTAAATAAATTTTATACATGAAATAAACCCGATTTGTAAAGCGAATTCATTGGCTTATTATCCCAGAATAATTCAAAATCTTCCAAGCCCGCAGTTTCGTAGTTTTCTTTTATTTGTTGCAGGGTTAAAGAAAAATCGTTGGCAATACTTAGCTGTGGTAATAGGTTCAACAACCAATCTCCCTGTTGTTTTAAAACCTGTATTTGCTGTGTTGTACGTTTACTTAAAAAAGTAATTGTAGCCATTTCTCTTGTATTGCCTTTCTTAGATTGTGTTGTGTACTCGGTGCTAAGAACATTGCCTGTAAAAACAATTTTTGTTGTAGGTCTAAAGCTGTTTATTTCGGGTTCATTCAGCGCATCCTGTATAAAAGTTGCCGCAATTTTTGTCTTTGGTACTTTATGATTGAACCATTTTTGTAGTGGATCATCAATGCCAATATTGTGCATATAATTAAACAGCGATTTCTTCAGCCCATAACCAAAACTATCATGGTCACCACCGGTTTCGTCTTCGTACTCTACATCGTTATTTGCAAATGAACCAATGGTTTCGCTGAGGGTTTTAATATTATATTTTGATGGATTTAAACCAACAGGGCTGTGCGCTGTAAGTGCAAACCTGTGCCAGAATGCAGATTGCAAAACAGCACTGTCAAATAATTGCCGTACCATCTCCAAAGAGTCTATCGTTTCCTGATCGGTTTGTGTGGGGAACCCATACATCAAGTATGCATGCACCAAAATACCCGCGTGCGTAAAGTTGCGCGTAACTTTTGCCACCTGCGCAACTGTAATGCCTTTATCAATTAATTTTAATAACCTGTCAGATGCCACTTCTAACCCGCCCGAAACTGCTACACAACCCGATGCGCTGAGCAACAAACAAAGATCTCTTGTAAAGCTTTTTTCAAATCGCACGTTCGTCCACCAGGTAACGATCATTTTTCTTTTAATGATTTCTATTGCCACCGCACGCATTAACGCAGGCGGTGCGGCTTCATCTACAAAGTGAAAACCGTTTTGGTTTGTCTGATGCATTATCTGCTGCATGCGATCGCATATAACACCCGCCGCTACAGGTTCGTAGAGCTTTATATAATCGAGCGACACATCACAAAAAGTACACTTACCCCAGTAACAACCGTGTGCCATCGTTAACTTATTCCACCTGCCATCGCTCCACATTCTGTGCATGGGGTTCACAACTTCTATCGCTGAAATATATTTGTTCAACAATAAATCAGAATAATCCGGCGTACCCACTTCGCCCTGTCGGTAATCTTTTACCGCGGTATTATTTATATAAACAACCTTTTCATTCTGCAATAAAAAAGTACGTTTTAATTCATCTACCGTTTTATTTTTTGTTATGTATGCAATCAGGTTTTCTATGGGCGCTTCTCCATCATCGAGGGTTATGAAATCGTAAAATTCAAACACCCTTGCATCGCTAAGTGATCTTAATTCTGTATTGGCAAAACCACCGCCCATCATCACTTTTACGTTAGGATAATTATTTTTTATCCATTGACCGCAACGCAAAGAAGCATATAAATTACCGGGAAAAGGAACGGAGAGCGCCACTATTTTTGGCTGCAAAAACGCCATTCTTTCTTTAAGTATTTCTATCAGTAACTCATCAATAAATGTATAAGGTTGTTGCAATGCATCATACAATTCATCAAAAGTATTTGCAGACCGGCCAAGTCTTTCTGCATAGCGACTAAAACCAAAATGAGGATCTACAGTTTCTTTTATAAGGTCAGAAAGATCTTCGAGGTACATGGTGGCAATGTATTTTGCTTTATCCTGAATGCCCATATTACCAAACGCTTTTTCAAGATCGTCTGTATGCTCAAACCTTGATGCTTCGGGGAGCATATCCCGCTTACAAATGCTGTGTGCGAGCATTGCATCGTTTCCCTGCAAAAAAGCAATTACAGCATCAATTGTGTTTATATAAGCATCTTTCAGCACAATCATTTTTTGTGCATTATCAGAAAGCTTTTTGTCTGCGTTAATGATTTTTTCAAAAATGGATGTAATACCGTGTTTAGAAAATAGTGCGATGGTTACTTCAATGCCCAAATCTGCCTGAAAAGAAGTAATACCTTTTGTGTTTAAAAAACCCTTTATATATGCTGTGGCAGGGTAAGGTGTGTTTAGCTGGGTAAATGGAGGCGTTATTAAAAGAATTGTATTGATAGGATGCTTTTATTGCAAAAGTATGCCACAGCATTTAATTATTGGTTGTGCAATTATCAGGAATTTCTTAACCGGCAATGTTTTTAATGTAGATGGTATTATAATTGTAAATATTTTGAATGAAACCTATGATATGAAAACATTGATAATAGTACGCCATGCGAAAAGCAGCTGGGCAAATATTGGCCAAAAAGATTTTGACAGACCCCTTAATGAAAGAGGAAAAAAAGATGCACCGGAAATGGCTAAAAAACTGTTGCAGGCAAATATTAAAATTGATGCGTTTGTAAGCAGCACAGCAAAACGGGCACGCAAAACGGCCAAAGCCTTTATGGATGTTTTGGGTATAGATAAAGATGAAATGATTTTATTGGACAATTTATACAATGCCCCTGCAAATGTATTTTACAACAGTATTGCCCAATTAGATGATGTACACAACACGGTAGCCATTTTTGCCCACAACCCGGGTATTACCGATTTTGTAAATACTTTGTGCGACACTGTAAAAATTGACGAAATGCCAACCTGCGGGGTATTTGCTGTAAAAATTCCTATTACCCAATGGAAAGATTTTAAAGAAACAGAAAGAGAATTTTTGTTTTTTAAATACCCGAAAGAGGATTAGATCTCCAGTGATTTTATTTTTCCTCAAATAGCAATTGAATATTATACACTGTAAACTGCGTTAACATGTTTTAATGTTTAAAGAGTTTATTTTTGCAGAATGAAAAAGCTATTTTTCTTTTTAATGATATTCGCTTTACAAATATGCGCAACCACAATGGCGCAATGCTCTATGTGTACAAAAACGGCGCAGCAACTTGGCGAAAAACCTGCCGAAGGTTTAAACTCCGGCATTTTGTACCTTATGTTTACACCGTTTATTATTGTAGGTTTTATTGCTTTTAGGTGGTGGAAGGGGCAGAAGGTTGAGGAGGTATAAATTCCTATATTTAATAAATAATCTGCATCTTTATAATTGGTCACATTGTGCCCTTACCAAAACTAAAAAATATGCAAAGTAAAATTACAGGTGGCGAAACAGAATTGTTGTTTACTGCAAAATTACTTTCTAAATATGATGTTGGTTATTATAGATGCAAAGACACTGGATTTATACAGACAGATGAACCTTTTTGGCTACAGGAGGCCTACTCTTCTGTTATTACTAAACTAGATGTTGGGCTTGTTTTAAGAAACCAAAATATGGTTTCAAAAACAGAAAAAATTATCTATTTTAATTTTGACCACAGCAGAAAGTTTTTAGATTATGCAGGAGGGTATGGGTTATTTACCAGAATGATGAGAGATAAGGGCTACGATTTTTATACCACCGATATTTATTGCCAAAATATTTTTGCCGAGTATCAGGACCTAAAAGAATTGCCACACAATTCAAAATTTGAGTTGGTTACGGCTTTTGAAGTTTTAGAACATTTACCCGATCCGATTACTGCTTTAAATGAAATGTTTGATCTTTACGATAATGTGTTGTTTTCAACTGAGCTTGTTCCGAAAGAAATAAATGTTCTTAATGAGTGGTGGTATTTTTCTTACGAAACAGGTCAGCATATTGCCTTTTATACAGTAGAAGCATTGAAAGTTATTGCAAAAAAATTTGACAGGTATTTTTACACAAATAATATAAACCTACATTTATTTACCAAGCAACCATTAGCGGCCGATCCATTTACGGAAGATCTAAAACGTAAAGAAGGTTTTTTTATGGGAAAAATGAGAGCAAAGATTGCTCGCTATGATAACAGAAATAACATAGGCAAAGTGCCTGGCAAGCCATCGCTCATGTTAAAGGATATTGAAGATGCTAAAAAAAGAATTTCATAATTTTTTAGGGGCTTTTTTCATTAGATTCTATTACATATTTTATGACATTATCGTAGGCTTTTAAAACCTTGTGCAATCTAAAATAAGTTTGATGTGTAGGGAGATGGATTAAGAAAAACTTACTATAATTTTCCCTTCAACTTTTCTTTATTTGAATCATTTACAAAATTGATTGCATCATCAAAAATATCAATTGCCTTTTGCCATGAATAATTTTTGGTTACATATTCGTATCCATTAAGGCCTTTCTGTTCATTCTCTTTTCCCTCCATAACCTCGTTCAACACATGTACAAATTCCTGCTCGCTTTCGTAAGTCCAACCTCCATTGCTACTATCAATATGGTCTTTTAACACTTCACTTTCTCCATTTGCAATAACAGGAATTTTGCATGCAAAACTTTCCAACACCACCAACGAAAGACTTTCATGTTTTGAGGGAATAACCAAAGCCTCTGCATGCTTTATTAACCGTTCCTTTTCTTCATCGCTTACAAAACCCGCATATTTTATCAATGGGTGCTTTACCTCCTGCATGGAGTTTCTTCCTACAAGCACAAGTACTATATTAGGGTTTGTATTAACATAATTCACAAAATATTTTATAAGCAAATCACAGCCTTTATGTTTTTCTATCCTTCCAGCGTAAATAATATATTTTTTATTTATCTCAAACTTTTCAATTTGTTTGTGGTCTTCTATTTCTTCGGGAATATCTATTCCTACCGACACAACCCTATTAGGAATATGATCAATATTAAAAGTTTTTAAAGAAAATCTTCGCTCTGCTTCTGTAAGAAATAAAATGAAAGCAGGCAGGCGCATGATGCGTTTAAATACAGGTCTGTGGGCTGGTTCTTCATCATGCATGGTGGGTATAAAAATACTCTTATTTGCAACTTCCTGTAAACTAATAACAGTTGGAAAATAAACATAAGTGAAACAAATAAAAACGTCGTAATCATCTTTGTTTTTTTTCACATACTCAATAAGGTCATAAGTAGCAGGACCTTGAACTTCCAGCCATTTTGTATCAGGTACAGGTTTCATTTCAGCATTAGGGAACAGCTTAATATACCATGATGGCTTATTTAAAGCCCGGTATAACTTTTGGTACAAAAACCGACCCCTTTGCCTTCTATTATCGTGATGTATTTTCTTTTCACTGTCCTTTACAGGATGGTCAAAACGCATAATTCGAACACCATTTTCAAAAGATATCCCTTTAGGCAAGACAGGCTGCCATGTATTGTAATCCACTGCACGACTTGTAAGTACAGTTACATCATATTCCTTTATTAATTTTTCAGCCATCATTCGAGCCAGAACCTCTGATCCCCCATTAACCTCCTTACCATATCTCTGAATAATAAATGCAATCTTTTTTTTCATCTTTCCTTATAATTAAAACTATTCCTATTTAATTTTATAATCTTCCTTTTTTAAATCTCTTTTTTTTAAACCAAAAAACTTATTATATTTCGTTACAATTTTTTTATCATCCTTTTTTCCAAAGAAAGGTATTAAAGTTGAATATGTGTTATGATTATTAGCAACTACGGATGTTTTGTATTTTTCAAAAAGCGGTATCAATAACGGGTTATTTACTAGTTTATAGTCAGTAAAAAAATTTGAAATACTATTTTGATTTTCAAAAGAATATCCACTAAAATGAAAAAATACCAATGGATATTTTTGGTTTACTATTAAATTATTTTCAGTTGATGAAAATATTCTTTCATCCAAATTCCAATATGCTGTATTATAACCTTCGTTGTAGAAAACATGTACATTTTTAAATAACAATGGTGCAAGGTTTAGCCAAAGCTGGTCTACAAACAATCCGTTTTTTGTATCATTATAGCAGAAAACCTCTAACCTTTTTTTCCACCATGTTAAAAATTGCGCTGTTTCTTCACATCGTTTAAGTCCAAAAAAGCCTCCGTTGTAAATTCCTGATCGTAGCACTGTTCTTTCAATATAACTTCTTACCCTTGTATTTATAGGTTTACAAAAGTGCGGCGTAATAATAACTGAGGAATGATTTAACTGTTCTTCTGCAGTCTTTAGCGAATGAAAAACATGTATATCTGAATCAAAATAAAAAACCTGTTCGCATGCTGAAAAACTTTCAAAAATATAGGAGGCAGCAAAAGGTTTTAGGGCACAGCTTAGTTCAAATATACTATACTGCTGGCTCATTTCTGTAAATTCATTTATACCCATTTCATCAATAAAAATTATTGTATGTGGTAGAAAAAAAGATGCATCTAATTCCGGGTACCTATCTAACAGTACAATGATAAATTTATGCTGTGAATTTTGCTCTACTAAAGAATCGCCCAATGACTTTGCGTAAGCAAGATAATTTGCAGAACATATTGTATAAGAAATCGTCATCGTAATATTATAAAAGTGTTCTATTAATCCGTCTGATTGTTCTTGGCGACATAAGCTATAGCATTATCAAAGTTCGTTAAAACCTTTTCCCACGTGTAATTTTCCATTACATATCTATAGCCTGCCAATCCTTTTTCTTCATTATTCTCATTTTCTATTACTGAATTTAATGCATTGCTAAAAGAAGGGAAGTTATTATAAATCCATCCTCCATTGCTTTTGTTTATGTGATCTTTCAATACATCGGATTCAGCATTTGCAATTACCGGTACTTTACATGCAAAACTTTCCAGCATTACAAGGGATAAACTTTCAAATTTTGAGGGCATTACCAAGGCTTCTGCCTGTTTCATCAGTTGCTCTTTGTCGGCATGACTTATAAAGCCGGTAAATATTATTTGCGGATGATTAAATACTATTTCTGTGTTTTTCCCCGCGAGTACAAGGGTTAGTTTAATATTGTTCGTTTTTATAAACCTCACAAAATATTCCAATAAAACATCGCAGCCTTTTGATGGTTCTACCCTACCCACATACACAATATATTTACCATTTATGCCAAGCCCTTTTATTGTGGCAGAGTCTTTAATATCATCTACAGGATCTATACCAACCGAAATGACCTCTTGCTTAATATGTGCAATATCAAAAATCTTATTTGAAAAATCTTTTTCGGGTTCTGTGAGAAACATTAACAACTTAGGACTTGCCATTGTTTTCTTATAAATCGGGTAATACGCAGCCTTTTCATTGTGCATGGTTGGTATAAAAATACTTTTGTGAGATACCGCTAATAATCCTGCTACACTTGGATAATACAAATATGTAAAAAAAATAAACACATCATATTCGTTTTCATATTCTTTTAAATAACGAACCAGCCCGTACACTGCGGGTCCTTCATTTTCTACTAACAGCATTCCGTCTTTTTCCGTAATCTCTGCCGTAGGAAAAATCTTTAAGTACCACGTTGGCGTGCCGATGAAACGATAAAATTTCTGATATAAATGTTTGCCTTTGTATTGCCTGTTTAATTTATTTACCTCTGTCCCTGCTGCTTTTGCTGTATGCTTAAATCTCATAATCGTAACCCCGTTCTCTATGCTTTCACCTTCCCTAAATTCGGGTTTCCAATCATGATAATCCAGCGCACAACTTGTAAGAACTGTTACATCATATTTCAAAATAAGTTTTTCAGCCAGCATTCTTGCAAGAACTTCTGCACCACCATTTACCTGCATACCATATCGCTGCACAATAAGACCTATTTTTTTCCTATTCATTTTTCACAATTAGCGGATATATGATTTTAAATACTGATAAAAATTAAAGGTGTTTAGTTTAATCATAGCACCCATCTCTTCTTCCAACTTTTTCACATCAACATCTTTCATTCTATTTTTTACTAATAACAAGTACAATTTTTCTGCATAAAGCCTGCTTTTTTTATCATTAAAGCTTTGCCCTGCCATGGCTTTTTTAATTGCATCGTAGAGTTCCGTTATCCCTTCATTTTTAGATGCGGCAGTTTTTATAATCTGTACTTCCTCTTTTTTTGCAGAGAATGCTGGGGCAAGCATCCCTTTCAGGGTTTTCACAAAAGTATCAGCGCCACTTCTGTCACATTTATTTACTACAAAAATATCTGCCACTTCCATTAGACCCGCTTTCATGGTTTGTATTTCATCTCCTCCTTCGGGCACAAGCACGACCACGGTTGTATCTGCAAGGCTGGCAATTTCTATTTCGTTTTGGCCAACACCTATTGTTTCTATAATAATATAGTCAAATCCGCTTGCTTTTAGCAGATCCGATATTTCTATCACTTTTGGGCTTAGACCGCCAAGAGAACCCTTGCCTGCAAGAGAGCGTATAAAAACATTGGCGTTGTCAAACCACCTGCTCATGCGTATTCTATCGCCCAGCAATGCTCCTTTGTGAAAAGGTGACGATGGATCTATACACAGCACTGCCACTTTTTTGTTTTCAGTAATTAATAAATGAATAAGTTGGTCTGTAATGGTACTTTTACCTGCGCCCGGCGGGCCTGTTATCCCTATGATAGGTACATTAGAAGGAGGTAAAATTTCCATCATTTCTTCATAGCCTTCTGCTTCGTTTTCTATGAGCGATATGCAGCGTGCCAACGATTTTCTATCCCCACCTAAGGCATCCTTTAAAATTTCTGCGTATATCAATGTGTAAGCTTAAATTATTTTAGGCAAGTTAAAAATTAATAAAGACTTCTATACACATTCAAATATTTTTCTGCAGCATCTTGCCATGTAAACATTTTTGCCCTTGCCATAATATTGGTTTTAGCAGATAGATCTGCATGGTAGCTTGCGAGAGATTGGGCAAGGATCATCTGCATATTTTCAGGTACAAAATCAGTAAAATAATAAGCGGCATCGCCACCAATTTCGGGTAAGGCTGTGCTGTTAGATATGATGACGGGCTTACCAAAATACATAGCTTCAATAACCGGCAGACCAAAGCCTTCCGCCAACGACGGAAATACGAATGCTTCGCAATGCTGCATATACCATTGTTTATCGTTCTCGTTAATAGGCCCTGCAAATACAACTCTTTGCTCCACACCAAATTTTACAGCTTCGTTTATAATTTGCTGCTTATAGTTTTCATCGTCTGTTATTCCTGCAATAAATAACTGCTTATCGTTCCCTGCCAACAAACATGGCAAGACATGAAAATTTTTCTTTGCATTAATAGTACCGAGCGTAAATAAAAAAGAAGCCGTTGGAAAAATTTTGGGCGCTTGAATATTATCCATCAATTTTATATTACAACCATTGTGAATAACAGTTGTGGGTTTGTTGTGCAGTTTTAAATGCTTCTTAATATCTGCCAGCGTAAAATGAGAAATTGCAACAATATGATCTGCCGCATTTATTCTTTTTTGAATTTTATTGAGTTCTTTTTTTAACCGTTGTGGACTCATTTTATTTTCGTGTACCACATTCAGATCATGTATGGTAAAAACAACTTTTGCTTTTTTGGTAAACGGAAAGTAGTTGGTAGCTTGGTAGGTTGTGTGCCATACCTGTCCTTTTTTTACAGGCATGTAAAATTTATGCAGGCTGTGTTGTTCAATATAATCTGCATGTTCGCCAAAAGCTTTTTCATGCCCTGGGCGCACATAAAAACTCAGCGTTTCCTCTTCGGTATTTATGATCTGTTGCAGCGCTGCACCAAGTTGCAGGCAATAATGATACAATCCTGTATGGGGATATTTCATTCGTTCCGCATCAAAAACAATTTGTGTTTTATGCATCATTATAAAAGTGATTTTTGAAGAGCTGCATCGTCCAGCGCCATTTTAATTTCTACCGCAGGTATGGCATTTACACAAGGGCAAAAGTTCTTATTTTTTTTACAGTCGTTACAGTTTTTATCTAAGACAAATACATGCACTTTCTTTCCCAAAGGCGCCCACCTGTCGGGGTGTATGGGCTTTATGGGTGGATAAATGCCGAATGCATGTATACCCAATGCTGCACCTACATGCAAAGGCCCGGTTGCATTTGCCAATATACCATCACAAGCATTTAAAAAAGCTATGAATTGCCCAAGCGGTAGTTTGCCTGCAATATTAATAACCGGTTTGTTAACCCCATCAATAATCTGCTGCACAAAACCTTTTTCTTTTTCTACACCAGATAAAATGACGTTGTATTTATCGGGAGCCAGCACATTGATTAAATTGATGAAATGATCTAATGGCCACTCTCTTGAACTGCCCTGCGATTTTGGGTGAATAACAATATTGAATTTGCCTTTTTGTAGCAACTGTGCATATTGCTCCTGCAAAATTTCTAAATGCTTAAGCCCAAACAATGATTGCAACTCAACTGTACTGTACGATTTTACAATGCCCAAGGGAGCAAGTAATTTAATATTTAATTGTGCCTCATGCAATGTGGAAGTTTTTCTGCGCAGCGGCACCAACCTGTTACACGTAAACCAATGGTATAATCTGCTGCTGGTTCCTATTCTTAACGGTATTTTTAATGCCTTTGCACGCAAGGCTACCTGCTTATTTGTGCGCACATGTACAATGGCCTGTGGTTTTAACCCGTCAATTAAAACATCTCGGGAAAAATAATCGCCTTCATCTATAAACTGATCTATGTAAACGCATGCGGCTACCAATGCCTTTGTATATTTTTTACCTAGT
>JBJXGJ010000239.1:0-4698 GCA_046153805.1 Ferruginibacter sp.
TCCTTCCACAATTAGGTTGGCGTTTGTTTTCTCTTTTATTTCTTCGACCGTAACGCCCGGTGCTCTTTCTAACAGTTTAAAGCCGTTTGTTGTAATTTCAATTACTGCTAGGTCAGTAACAATTTTCTTAACGCAATTTCGCCCGGTTAATGGCAGTGAACAAGATTTAAGAAGTTTACTCTCACCTGAAGGACTGGTATGCATCATAGCTACGATTATATTTTTGGCACTTGCCACCAAATCCATAGCACCACCCATTCCCTTAACCATTTTACCTGGAATTTTCCAGTTAGCAATATCCCCTGTCTCACTTACTTCCATGGCACCTAGTACGGTTAAATTTATTTTGCCCGAGCGTATCATTCCAAAACTCATCGCACTATCAAAAATAGATGAGCCGGGTAAAGTAGTAATCGTTTGTTTACCTGCGTTTATCAAATCTGCATCTTCTTTACCTTCTATTGGAAATGGTCCCATACCTAATAAGCCATTCTCACTTTGCAGCACAACGTTCATTCCTTGTGGAATATAATTTGCGACAAGCGTTGGAATGCCGATGCCTAGATTTACATAAAAACCGTCTTTTAATTCCTGTGCAATTCTTTGTGCTATCTGAAATTTATTGAGTGCCATATAATTAATTTGGGAATTGAAAATGGGTTAATCTTAAAACAAACGAGTTACTGCAATTTTAATAAACTTTCAAATCATGATTTCGTAACTGTTCGTTGCTCGATTCTTTTTTCGTAGTTGCTACCCTGAAAAATATGATGTACGAAAATACCCGGCGTATGTATAAAGTTGGGATCCAACTCTCCATCCTCTACTAATTCTTCAACTTCTGCAATTGTAATTTTTGCAGCCATTGCCATAAGTGGATTAAAATTCCTTGCTGTATCCTTATAAATTAAATTTCCACTAGGGTCACCCTTCCATGCTTTTATGATTGCGAAGTCCGCCTCAAAAGCCATTTCCAGTAAATATTCTTTACCATCAAAAGTCCTTGTTTCTTTTCCTTCTGCTACTTCTGTTCCTACGCCGGCAGGTGTAAAAATTGCAGGCATACCATAACCTGCTGCCATGCATCTGGTAGCTAAAGTGCCTTGCGGTACCAGTTCCACTTCAAGTTCTCCAGATAGCAACTGCCTTTCGAATTCAGCATTTTCACCTACATATGAGGCAATCATTTTTTTTACCTGCTTTTTCTGTAGCATCAATCCAATACCAAAATCATCTACCCCGGCATTATTGGAAATACATGTTAGATCTTTTACTCCTTTTTTTACCAAAGCTGCAATACAATTTTCAGGGATACCACATAACCCAAAGCCACCAAGCATGATTGTTTGGCCATCTTTAATATTTTGAATTGCCTCAACTGCATTTTTACTTAATTTGTTCATCGTCTACTTTTATAATTTTCTTTAACCTTTCATTTTCTTTGATCCGTCCATTCTTTACAACAATACTATCAAGCAAAGGTTTCAATAACTCTTCGTGGTGCAAATAGTAATCATAACTTTTATAAAAAGTTTTTCTGTCTGTATTATTCTTGGCAAATATTTTTTGTTGAAGTTTTAAATTTTCTTTCACAAGATCAGCACTTGTATCTTTCACAATAAACTCCTGTGTAAATGCGTCTGCCTTTGTTAGCTCCCACAAAATATTTTCCATGTTTTCTCCCGATAGAATATCTTTTGGATTTGTCCTACACGCATATAACAAAACAGCACACATTAACAAATAAATTAGCTTCATTATTTTAATGCTTCTTTGTAACTGTTTGCATTAGTAACATCCATACGTGCCAGGAGTTCTGCAGCCTTTGCTTTATCCTGTGGAAGCGCTTTTGTAAAAATTCTTATGAGCTCATTCGATTTCCCCTGAAAGAAAAACTGGTTTATCATTGTGTTTGGGTTATCATTATTAAATACCCCCAAAAGATTTATTGCATTTAGAATTTCGGCACGTCCCGCATTCTCATCTTCGTAAAATTTATCAAGCCCCAATTTGTAATAATTGTAATAAACATCGTTCATTACGGCATACCTTGTATTAAGCATATTATCAACAAGCCAATACCTGTTTCTAATTCCATCAAAAGCTTTCCAACCTTTTATTCCCCTGCCATCCGGTGCATTGTTTACAATATTTTGTGCCTTTAAAAAAGAAGCTTCACCACCACGTATCGCAAAAGATTCGTTATCGAAAGCGATGATCATATTTGCGTAATAAGCAAACACCGCAGTAAGGTTAGATATCTGAGGATCTGAACCTGTTACCCGATTATCATTAAACTCAAGTTGCTGAAACTCAACATACTTAAAATTAAGATCATCATCCTTAAAATTAATAATAGGTGATAAATAGGACGTATTAAAAACTGGCCTCGCAGCCTGAATTGTAAGAGACCCACTATAAACATTTGCTTCCTCTGTTGACTTTACATTCAGAAAAAAAGTACAGTCAATCTTTTCGTTTTGCGCATAGCCATCTTTAGTCCATTTGCGGGTATTTAGAAAATTATTTAAGGCTGTTTGTAATGTTTGAAATGCACTTCTGTTTACATTATTTGTAACCTGTTGTGCAGATACTGTTACCCTCGCATTTAACTCCTGTGCTTTGGCACATGAAAAAGTAAGCATCGAAAATAATATCAATATAGCTTTACTCATGTTATTTTTTTAAAATAGTATCTATAATATCCTTTGCAACAGCCTCTTTGCTTTTCATGTCAAATGAAAAATGGTTTTCGTGTTTATCAAAAATAGTTATTTTGTTGCTGTTATGCCCAAAGCCTGCCCCAGCATCATTTAAAGAATTAAGCACAATAAAATCTGCGTTTTTATCTATAAGCTTTTTCCTTGCATTTGCAAACTCATCATCGGTTTCCAAAGCAAAACCAATAAGCACCTGTTCATCTTTCTTAATGCCTCCGAGTTTTTTTAAAATATCTTCTGTTTTCTTAAGTTCAATTGTAAAAGTATCTTCTTTCTTTTTAATTTTTCCAATGGAAACATTTGTGGGTGTATAATCTGCTACTGCCGCACACATAATAGCAATATTACAATCTGCAAACTTAGTCGTACAAGCCTTTTCCATTTCCGCAGCACTTATCACATTTATAACCTCAATTCCCTTCTTCACAATTTCTTGAGAAGGCCCCAGTATTAGTGTAACATTCGCTCCCCTTTTTAGGCATTCATTTGCTAGTGCAATACCCATTTTGCCGGTACTGTTATTTCCTATAAAGCGAACAGGGTCGAGCGCTTCGTGGGTGGGTCCTGCTGAAATCAGAATTTCTTTGCCTTGCAGGTCATTTTTTTGTTGAAAAAAATCCTCAACAAAAGTTATGATATCTTCAGGCTCTGCCATTCTTCCCTCACCATTTAAACCACTTGCAAGTTCCCCATTGGTAACTGGAATAATTTTATGGCCAAAAGATTGTAACGTCACTAAATTCCTTTTTGTTGAAGGATGTAACCACATATCTTCATCCATTGCGGGAGCTACCAACACCGCACACGTGGCCGAAAGATATACTGCCAATAAAAGATTGTCGCAAATACCATTTGCCATTTTAGCCATTGTATTACAACTGGCAGGTGCTACTATCATTACATCTGCCCATCGTCCAAGCATTACATGGTTAGCCCAAGTATCTTGTTTATAAAGGTCAGTCAACACTTCATTCTTCGATAAGGTAGATAAAGTGAGCGCAGGAATAAAAGTGGTAGCAGCTTCGGTCATTATTACTTTCACTTCTGCCCCGCCTTTTACAAACAACCTGGTAAGCGTTGCAATCTTATAGGCAGCTATGCTACCTGTAACAGCAATAAGAATTTTCTTTTCTTTCAGCATAAAAATAAAAACGACGGGTAAACCGTCGTTAAAATTATTAATAATTATTTATAAAAAATTTCTAACGCAAAATCTTAACTAAAAAGATCTTCATCGTTTCTTCGGAAGTAAACCTTATCTTCTAAAAATTCTGTTGTTGCAAGTAAAGCTGCATTAGGCATACGCTCATAGGCACGTGAAATTTCAATTTGTTCTTTGTTTTCGTGCACTTCTTCAAGACTGTCTGTATGGCTTGCAAATTCTTCCAACTTACTATGTAACTCTTCTTTTACTGTAATATTTATTTGGTTAGCCCTTTTAGCCATTATAGCTATAGACTCATAAAGATTACCGGTTTTATCTTTCATATCAGATAATTTCTTTGGCTCTACACTGCTACTCGTATTAGAGCTTAGCTGACGACGAAGTTTGCTCATTTGTTAGTTCTTTTATGTTTTTTTGACTTAAATTACTGAAATTTTCTGCCTCCTTTAATAGCTTGCTATCAGGAAATCTATCCACAAAATCAAGGTATTCCGTAGTTACTTTTTCAAAACGTTCAATCTGCTTTTCGGGAACGCTAAGTTTTGCAAATCTGTAATATGATTTAACAACCATTAATTTATATTCTTCGGCTTTTACCGACTCAGGATAATTATTCAACAGACTATTATACGCAATACCTGACGATCTAAACTGCCCTAAATTATAATAAAGCTGTGATGCCCGCGCTTCTTTTGCTTCAAGTTTAGATCTACCTTCATCTATAATGGCAGTAGCATCCTTAATGCGAGACGAACCTGGATGTGTATTTATGAAAGTCTGCATCATATTCATAGACTTTAATGTATTTACCTG
>JBJXGJ010000261.1:0-12020 GCA_046153805.1 Ferruginibacter sp.
AAGATTTTCAACAACATGCTACTGAAATTAAAATAGATGCATTGCCGGTTGGTACTTATTACATACTCGCAAGTACGAAAGCAGATTTTTCTTTGAGTAATAATATTATTGGCAGAGCTACAACTTATATAAGCAGCATTAGCTACATAAACAGTAATAAAAATGATTTGTATGTATTGGATAGGGATAATGGAAAACCGCTGGAGAAGGCTACCGTACAGCTCTACACTAGTACCTATAATTATACAACCAGAAAATACGACGATGTAAAGTCTGCTATTTACACAAGTGATAAAAACGGTTTTGTTAACATACAGAGACCAAAGAATTATGAAAACAGTATTATTCAGGTAACGTACAACAACGATGAATTGTTCACAGACGACGGTTATAATAGTTATTATTACGATGATGAAAACAGCAATAAAAAAAGTACCAGACGTACATTTTTATTTACAGACCGTTCTATTTATCGTCCAGGGCAAACAATCTTTTTTAAAGGAATCATAACGCAGACTGACGGTGTAAACAGAAAAAGTGAAATACTTCCCAATACAAAAACAACCGTACAGTTCTTTGATAACAATAGCCAAAAAGTTAGTAGCATAAATGTTACTACTAATGATTATGGATCGTACAATGGTAGTTTTAAAATTCCTGAAGGTTTGCTCAACGGCAGTTTTCGTTTGTACGATTCGCTTACTTCATCTACACAATATTTTAGTGTGGAAGAATACAAACGACCAAAATTTACAACAGAAATAAAAAAGCCTGAAGGGAGTTACAGAGTAAACGACAGCATAACCGTAACAGGTACGTCCAAAGCCTATGCGGGCAACAACATAGATGGTGCAAAGGTTGCATACCGTGTTGTAAGAATTGTGCGTTACCCAATTTGGCGGGGTTATTACAGACCTATTTATCCACCACGTGGTGGAAATGAAGAGATGGAAATTACAAACGGCGTTACAACAACTGATGCGAATGGTGAATTTAAAATGACATTTAAAGCCATACCCGATGAGTCAGTCGATAAAAAAAATCAACCAACTTTTGATTATCGTGTAAGTGCAGATGTTACGGATATAAACGGCGAAACGAGAAGCGGGACTACATTGGTTTCAGTGTCGTACCAGGCATTGCAATTAAATATTTTAAGCGATGAAAAATTACTGGCTGACAGTGTAAAAAATATTGGAATAAGCAGCACCAACACAAATGGTCTGCATGAAAAAGCGAGGGTGAATTTTACCATGTACAAATTGCAGGAGCCTGCAAAAATGTTCCGTACAAGATACTGGGAGCAACCTGATGTGTTTGTAATGAACAAAGGCGAATACTACCAAAGTTTTCCATACGACGTATATGCAGACGAAGACCAAATGGGTAAATGGGAATTAGGAGAAAAGGTGATTGATGTTAGTGACACCACTTCGGCAAATTCATTATTCAACATTCATCATTCATCATTACCACAAGGCTGGTACAAAATTGTTGTTACTGCAAAAGATAAATACGGTGAAGACCTTAAAGCAGAAAAATTTCTATACATCTCCGCACCGGTCTCCACGTCATCCCTCTCCTCGGGAGAGGGAACGAGGGTGAGGTCAACAGAACCAATAGCTGTAACTAACCAAGAAAACACTACCCAACCCGGCAAAAAAATAACTTACCAAATTACAACAGGCTTTGATAAAATATGGCTCATTCAAAACATTGTGCGCCCAAATGATAATTATAAAATTACTTACCCAACAGTAAGTGCGGGTGCAACACTTATTAACGAGATTGATGTAACAGAAGCTGACCGGGGAGGTATAAACATGAATTATGTTTTTGTGCAGCACAACCGCATTTATACAGGTGCACAACACTTTGCAGTGCCATGGAGCAACAAAGAATTAAAAATATCGTACGAAACATTCAGGGATAAAATGGAGCCCGGCAGTGCAGCAAAGTGGAAAATAAAAATCACAGGGGACAAGGCAGAAAAAGTAGCAGCAGAAACGTTGATCAGCATGTACGATGCATCGCTTGACCAGTTTAAGCTGCATTCGTGGGGTTCGTTAAATGGTTTGTGGCCACTAAACAACAGTTATTTTAACTGGAGTGGTAATACTTTTAATGAAATAGAATCAAATGAAAACGTAAGTTTAAGAGACGATTACCAATTTCAAGATCATAAATCTTACGATATAATTACAAATAATGGCTGGAATGCAAGCAACTATTATGGACGTGGAAACATTTATCCTTCTGCACCATACAAAAAAAGAGAAGATGATTTACAAGAGGTTGTAGTGGTAGAGTTAGGTAAGTCTATGCAAAAACAAGTGATGGCAAGTGAAGTCAGATCGGTAAATATTGCACAGGGATTATTTGCAAAACAAAATAGCGATACCATATCTTATAATTATACAGAACTTAAAAATATAAACGTTGTTAGTTCTTCAAGTATCCAAATACGCAAAAACTTCAACGAAACCGCCTTCTTCTTTCCTGATTTAAAAACGGATACAGATGGCAATGTTGAATTTTCTTTTACCATGCCCGAAGCGCTTACGCAATGGAAGCTGCAGGTAATGGCGCATACAAAAGAACTGGCAAGTGCTGTGAGTAATAAAACAACCGTTACACAAAAACAATTAATGGTCCAGCCAAATGCGCCACGCTTTTTAAGGGAGGGGGATCGTATGGAGTTTTCTGCAAAAATTGTAAACCTTACTGCCGGTGAAATGACCGGTACTTCGCAATTGGAATTGCTGGATGCTGCTACCAACAAACCTGTAGACGGTTGGTTTAAAAATGTTTTTCCACAACAATATTTTACCGTGCCTGCAGGGCAAAGTGTAGCGTTAAAATTCCCGATTGATATTCCGTTCAATTTTAATTCTGCAATGACGTACAGAATAAAAGCCATTACAAAAGACGCATCTTTTTCAGATGGTGAAGAAGCGGCAATACCTGTTTTGACAAACAGAATGTTGGTGACAGAATCGTTGCCATTAAATATGCGCAACACAGATTCCAAAACATTTAAGTTTGAAAAATTAATAAGCAGTGGTAGCAACACAACGTTAAGTAACCATGCACTCACACTTGAATACACAAGCAATCCGGCATGGTATGCAGTGCAGGCTTTGCCTTACTTAATGGAGTATCCGTATGAGTGCGCAGAACAAACTTTCAGTAAATTTTATGCAAACACACTGGCATCAAGCATTGCCAACAGCAACCCTAAAATAAAAGCTGTATTTGATAAGTGGGCTGCGGCTCCCTCTCCTTCGGAGAGGGCGGGGGGTGAGGCTGCTGCTTTAATGAGCAACCTGCAAAAAAACGAAGAGTTAAAATCAGTACTGCTGCAGGAAACACCATGGGTATTGAATGCACAAAACGAAACACAACAAAAGAAAAACATTGCTTTGTTGTTTGATATGGTTCGCCTAGCGGCAGAAAAAAATAAAACGCTGTTACAGTTAAAAGAAATGCAAAGCAGCAATGGCGGTTTTACCTGGTTTAAAGGCGGCAGAGATGATCGTTACATGACGCAGTATATTCTCACAGGGATTGGGCATTTGCGTAAACTAAAGGCTGTACAGGGGGATGATTATGCAGCATTGAAGCCTGTAGTAGATAAAGCACTGCCTTATTTAGATGCTCGTTTAAAAGAGGAATACGATGATCTTATAAAGTACAAAGCAAAACTTTCTGATAATCATTTGTCGTACACCGCCATTCAATATTTGTACATGCGCAGTTTTTTTACAGAAACGAGCATAACAGCATCTGCAAAAAAAGCAGCAGATTATTACAAAGGTCAGGCACAAAAGTATTGGTTAAGCCAAAGCAAATACATGCAGGCAATGGCAGCATTGGCCCTGTATAGAAACAATGATAGCAAGACACCAAAAGCCATTATTGAGTCGCTCAAACAAAACAGTATTAGCAGTGAAGAGATGGGCATGTATTGGAAAGACTTTACAAAAGGCGGCTATTATTGGTACCAGGCACCTATAGAAAGCCAGGCAATGATGATAGAGGCATTTACCGATATTGATAAAAACGAAAATACCGTCAACGATCTTAAAACATGGTTGCTCAAGCAAAAGCAAACACAAAACTGGGGTAATACTAAAGCAACTGCAGAGGCGTGTTTTGCGCTGTTAATGAGTAGCCCCCCCACCCCCCAAAGGGGGGATTTACAGCCCTTCATTTTAGAGGAGCAATCTTCAGTGCAAATAAAACTGGATGATGGAATTGTTATATCTTCAAAAGATGGATCAGAAGCCGGTACTGGTTATTTTAAAAAGCGCATTGAAGGTGAAAAAGTAAAGCCTGAAATGGGTAATATTATTGTTGAAGTAAAGAGTTCCCAGAACCCCCCTTCGGGGGGCAGGGGGGCTTCTTGGGGCGCAGCATACTGGCAGTACTTCGAAGACCTTGATAAAATTACATCGGCAGAAACGCCGCTAAAACTTGTAAAGAAATTATTTGTTGAAAAAAATACAGATAAAGGCCCGGTGTTGCAGGCAATAAAAGATGGTGATGAAATAAAAGTGGGCGATAAAATTAAAGTACGCATAGAACTTCGTGCAGATAGAGACATGGAATATGTACACATGAAAGATTTGCGTGCTGCCTGTATGGAACCTACAAACGTCATCAGCCAATACAAATACCAGGGTGGACTCGGCTATTATGAAAGCACCAAAGATGCAAGCACCAATTTCTTCTTTGGTTGGTTGCCAAAAGGCACGTATGTTTTTGAGTACCCAATGTTCGTAACGCACCAAGGCAATTTTAGCAACGGCATTACAACCATTCAATGCATGTATGCGCCCGAGTTTACAAGCCACAGCGAGGGTGTAAGGGTAAGTGTAGCACCTTAAAATAGGCCACCTCTATCTCCCCCGCTTGGGGAGGAAATTGAGTAACCCGCTTGGGAGAATAAAGCGATTATGAAGCCGCTGCATATTTTTTGCAGCGGTTTTTTTATGGAAAGATTGTGGGCGTGTCCCAAGGGCCGGGCTTTGCGCCACAATCTTTTGTTCGTTCCTCACAAAAGGATTTCCGCTGCAATCCCTCACGCTTGTACCACATGTAGTTTTAGTGATAGCTATGTTTCTAAAAATTATTTGTTACTGCACAGTCAAATTTGAAAAATGCTTTACAGGTGAAAGGCTCCCAACATAAATATTGGGACACAGTGCGGTGGACGGAGCGATGTGCTGCCATGTATGCGTGGCGCAGCCATACGCATACATGGCAGTACGGTACAGTATAGTACACCGAACAAAAGCTGAAATGATATTAGTTGTGAACAGCCCCAACGTTGTTGTATTTGCAAACTTCATTTTCTAAGGTAATGACAGGTAAAACACTTACCATTCATCATACATACTCTACTATTCATGAAAACGCAAGTCCCACCCATCGTGAATGCAACAGCAAAATATTGCAGCCCAATATATCTTTATGTCCTCAAAGTAAACAGGAGCAATGCTCCAAACAACATGAACACTTTTATAGCGCACAAACTTTTTACTTTTCGCCAAAGAGTAAAACCACCCTCTAGCTAAAGCTACGCCGGCAAATACAAGGCTGTCAATTCTACTAAATTTTTATTTTAAAAGAAAAGGTTATTAAAACATCATAATGTTTTTAATAGCTGGTACTTGTAATATTTTTTAATTATTTTCATCACACTAAAACAAAAATAACATGAATTATCAAGAATTACTGGCAAGTTACTGGTGGGCACTTGTGCTTTTATTTTCACTTATTTTTTACAAATTTATTTTGCGGGTCTTTTTTGGAATGGTGATTGTACCGGAAAACAGACTCGGTTTGGTTACCAAAAAATTCGTACTATTTGGTGCCAATAAAGAACTGCCCGATGGTAGAATTATTGCAACAAAAGGGGAGGCGGGCTTTCAGGCAAAAACGCTTGCACCGGGTTTATATTGGGGCATGTGGCCTTGGCAATACGGTGTAGATATGCAGGCTTTTACTGTAATACCCGAAGGTAAAATTGGATTGATATTAAGCAACGACGGCGCTGAAATACCCACTGGTGCTATACTTGCACGCAGGGTTGACAGCGATAACTTTCAGGATGCAGAAAAGTTTTTGGACAATGGCGGTCAAAAAGGTAGGCAGACATCTTACATTACCGCAGGAACCTATCGTATCAATAATTTTGCTTTTACTATTACCATTGCAGACATGATCATCATTCACGAAAACATGGTGGGAATAGTTACAACGCTGGATGGTCACCCAATTGAGAGTGGACAAATAGCTGGTAAATACATTGATGGACATAATAATTTTCAGGATTTCGATACCTTTTTAAAGAACGATGGTAACAGAGGTTTACAACCTTCTATAGTGCTGGCAGGTAGTTACAACATAAACCCGTGGGCAATACAAATTGAAGAAGTACCCATGACGGATGTACCGATTGGTTATGTAGGTGTCGTAATTTCTTATATTGGCGAAGATGGTAAAGACCTCACCGGCGATGGATTTAAGCACGGCAATATTGTAAGCAAAGGCAACCGTGGTGTGTGGATGGAGCCTTATGGCCCGGGTAAATATCCCTTCAATAAATACATTATGAAAGTAGAACTAGTGCCTACAACAAACCTCGTTTTAAACTGGGCAAATACAAGAAGTGAAGCGCACCAGCTTGATAAAAATTTGAGTACAATTACCGTTCGTTCTCAGGATGGTTTCCCTTTTAATTTAGATGTTTCTCAGATCATTCACATACCTGCAAACGAAGCCCCTAAAGTGATTGCACGTTTTGGTAGCATGAATAACCTAGTAAGCCAGGTGTTGGAACCTACCATCGGAAACTATTTTAGAAACTCTGCCCAAGACAGCGACGTTATTGCCTTTTTAAGCACGCGAAAAGAAAGACAACAGGCTGCAAAAGACAACATGAAAGAAGTGTTGGATGAGTACAATGTAAATGCTGTTGATACGCTTATTGGTGATATTGTACCACCAGAATCTTTAATGAAAACTTTGACGGATAGAAAGATTGCACAGGAAGAAGAGAAGACCTACAGCACACAAAGAATGGCGCAAGAAAAACGCCAGGGTATGGAAAAAGAAACGGCCATTGCTGATATGCAGAAAGAAATTGTGAAAGCACAACAAAGTGTTGAGATTGCCCAACGTACGGCAGATGCTGCTGTAAAAAAAGCAGAGGGTGATGCGAACAGTTTAAGGTTACAGGTAGATGCCGAAGCAACCGCAACAAAGATGCGTGCAAATGCTGAAGCAGAAGCCACAAAGGCAAGAGCAGGCGCACAGGCAGAAGCAACAAAACTGAATGCCAGTGCAGATGCAGAGAAGATCAGCAAAACTGGTTTAGCGGAAGCTGAAAAAATTATGGCCATAGGTAAAAGCACCGCAGAGGCTTACGAATTGCAGGTAAAAGCAATGGGTGGCGATAACTTTACCAAATATAAAATAACAGAAGAAATAGGTAAAGGGCAGATAAAAGTGATACCTGATATTTTAATTGGCGGCGGCAGCGGAACCGATGGTGGCATAAACGGTTTGCTTGGTATGAAACTGATGGAAATTATGGACATGAAGAAGATAGAAGATACGAAATAAATAATAGCTTTTTGAAAACCCCCCGCATAATTGTTGAGGGTTTTTGTATTTATGAAATTATTCATAAGCTAAAAACTTACATTAACATTCTTAAATAAAATTGTTGCAACCGATTATTCAAAAATTAAAAAATAGTTCTGCAAGGCAAAGAATAATTGCATGTTTAATTGCGGCTTTTTTGCTGTTTTTTTATTTCATACTTCCATCAAAACTTTTTAAGGCACCTACGAGTTATGTAATAGAAGATTCGGACGGTAATCTTTTAAATGCAACAATTGCCGCTGATGGCCAATGGCGTTTCCCTTACAATAAAAATGTATCACAGCATTTTATTGATTGTATAACTATTTACGAAGACAAAAGGTTTTACACACATGCTGGTATAGACATAAGCGCTGTTGCGAGAGCGTTTGCGGCAAACATACAATATACAAAAGCTACCCAAGGCGGCAGTACACTTACCATGCAGGTAGTAAGAATGTCTCAACAAAATAACAGCAGAAATATATGGAATAAAATAAAGGAATCTGTGCGTGCAGTAAGGCTGGAATTTTCTTATTCTAAAAAGGAAATTATTGGGCTGTATGCCAGCAATGCACCCTTTGGCAGCAATGTTGTTGGGCTTGATGCTGCTGCGTGGCGCTATTTTGGTCGCAGTGCAGAAAAATTGAGCTGGGCCGAAAATGCCATGCTGGCGGTACTGCCCAACGCCCCATCGCTTGTGCATCCCGGAAAAAACAGAGCCATACTATTGCAAAAACGAAATGGCTTATTGGACAAATTATTTACTTCAAATAAAATTACAAAAGAAGAATGTGAATTAGCAAAAACAGAACAGCTGCCAAATAAACCTTTGCCCCTCCCGCAAAATGCACCACACTTAATACAACGATTTAGAAAAGAAAATAGGACTGGATTCACAAAAATTGTAACGACCATAAATGGCCACTTACAGTTGAGTGTAAATGAGATTGTGAGTAGGCACCAGCAGCAATTAAAGAGCAAAGGTATTAATAATATGTGTGCAATGGTGCTTGATGTTGAAACAGGGAATGTGCTGGCTTATGTTGGCAATATTTTTCAACCCCAAAATAAAAACTTGGAAAGTGATGTAGATGTTATCAATGCGCCACGCAGCCCTGGCAGTGCTTTAAAGCCGATTTTATATGCTGCTATGTTAAGCGATGGTTTAATTTTGCCAAACAGTTTGGTACCGGATGTACCTACTCAAATTGGCGGCTATACACCGCAAAATTTCGATTTGACTTATGATGGAGCAGTGCCTGCAAGCAAAGCATTAAGCAGAAGTTTAAACATACCGGCAGTAAAACTATTGCAGCAATACAAATACCAACGATTTTATGAGACGCTGCAACAAACTGGTATCACAACTTTAAAAAACCCGGCAGATTTTTATGGGTTAAGTCTTATCCTTGGCGGTTGCGAAGTGAAAATGTGGGAGCTGGCCGGCGCGTATGCATCCATGTCGAGATCATTAAATCACCAGCAAAGAAACAAGGGTGTAATGAACGTGAAAGACTTTCATGCGCCGAGATATACAAGTAAGGAATTTGTAATTGGTAATTTGGCTGCACAACAAACTTCAAATTCCCAATTCCAAATTCCCTTCGATGCCACCTCCATCTACTTCACCTTTCAGGCGATGCAGGAAGTAATGCGACCTGGCGAAGAAGGTTTGTGGCAACAATTCTCCTCCTCAAAAAAAATTGCCTGGAAAACGGGAACAAGTTTTGGTTTTAGAGATGGCTGGGCCGTGGGCGTTACACCAAAATATGTGGTGGCTATTTGGGCGGGAAATACAAGCGGGGAGGGGCGTGCAGGGCTTATAGGCATTCAGACAGCTGCGCCTGCCATGTTTGATATTTTTAGATTATTGCCTGCGGGTAACTGGTTTGCAAAACCGACTTATAATTATGTGTATGTGCCTGTGTGCAAAGAAACAGGTTTTAGAGCCAGTGCAGATTGTGAAAATATTGATACGTTTTTTATGCCGCCAAATGCATTGCGGTCGCCACTTTGTCCCTATCATAAAATAATTCAACTGGATGCAACACAAATGTATCAGGTAAATGAAAGTTGTGAAATGCCTGCGAATATGGCGCATAAAAGCTGGTTTATTTTGCCACCGTCTATGGAGTTTTATTACAAGCAGCGAAATGTAGATTATAGAATTTTGCCGCCATTTAAACCGGGCTGTAATGTGGCAGAAACACAAAAGCAAATAGAACTTATTTACCCGCAAAACGAAGCTAAAATATTTGTACCAAAAGAAATGAATGGCGAAAAAGGAAAGACAATATTCACAGCCGCCCATCGCAACAGGGAAGCTAAGATATTTTGGACGCTGGATAATATTTTTGCCGGCACTACGCAGCATTATCACCAACTTGCTTTAAGTCCAACAACTGGTAAACATACTGTTACATTAACAGATGAACAGGGAAATTCAGTTACAAAAAAGTTTGAAATAATTGACGAAAATAAATAAGCAGCAATGCGTTTTAGAGGCAGGATGCAGCCAGCATTTTCATGTACTCCAAACCTTTCGTTTTGGCAAAATCAATATTTTTTTCAGGGATAGAATCAGGGTCGTTAAAATTTTCTAATACTTTAGTGATGCTGTCTTCCCTTAAAAGATGTAGCATTGGGTAAGGCGATCGATTGGTGTAGTTTGCCGGGTCATTTTCATTACTACCTGCAAATAAATATTGGGGATGAAAACTTGCCAGCTGGTATATTCCCTCGTAGTCTTCTTTGCTAAGTAATCTTTCTCCTTTATCTACCAAATCTAAATATTGCAGAAAATCCGTGAAGCCTTCTGAAAAAATAAGGAAAGTTGTTTCAATATTTTCGTTTTTGTTTAAAAACTCAAATTCATTTGCAAGTGCCGTTAGAGCAGTTTTAAAGTCGGTTGTCTCTATCACTGTATAGCGTACAGATTTTTTAGCCAATGCTTTTGCAGCAAAGGGGCAAAAGTTGCACGCTATTACAACTTGCTTTATCCAGTTGGTTGTGTGGACGATTTCTAAAGAATCATCATGAATCATTTTGTCATTATCCACTTTCGTTATGATTCGTGAAATTCAAATTTCGTTGTTTTTTCCATCTGTTTGCTTTTTTGAAATTTAATTTTCGGCCGCTTTCAATTTGGTAAAGTTTTTGACTTCATTTATTCATTTCTCCCTACTTTTATTTTCTAAAATTTCAACTATGGCTTTACACATGACTGACGATCCCGATGGACAAGAAGATTACGTGGACAATGGCGGTGGTGGAAACAGAGGCGGTGGTGGCGGCGGCTTAAACCTCGGTGGGCTGATCGGTTTTTTGCCTTTGCTATTCGGTTTGTTTGGTGGCAAAGGTGGCAACTCAGGTGGTAATGGAGGTAGCGGCGGCGGTTGTGGCGGTAAAAGTTTAATTATCCTTTTGTTAATTGGCTTAGCTGCTTACTTCTTGTTTTTTAGAGGAGGTTGCAATCTGCTTAGTACTACTGAGGACGGAAAAACCAACAGCGAATTTTCACAGAGTGGTTATAATTTTGATGCCAACGAAACCAAAAAAGCGCAGGTGTATGAGGGTTTGGAAGATGACAACACAAAAAATCCATTGCCTGAAATGGTATCGCTTCTTGCATTTGCCCCGAGCAGGCAAAACCAGGGCAAACAGGGAAGTTGTGTAGCTTGGAGCGCTACGTATGCGGCACGCACAATACTCGAAGCTGCAAGCACAAAGCAAGACCCTAATAGCATTGCATACAGTCCTGCGTTTATGTACAACAACATTGCGTTGCAAGATTGCCAGGGCGCCTACATTCAAAAAGCAATGGAATTTATGCAGCAAAAAGGTGCGGTAAGTTATCAAGATTTTAGATACGATGAAAATGATTGCAGTCGGCAGGCAAGTGGACAGCTGGAGCAACAAGCATTACAAAATAAGATACATGGCTTTCACAGGCTTACAGAGACCGATGACGTAGACGGAATAAATATTCGTGCCGTAAAAGAGCACCTTGCAAAAGATGCGCCGGTCGTAATTGGTATGATGGTAGGTGGAACTTTTATGCAGGACATGGTGGGGCAGAAAGTTTGGCATCCATCCCGCAATGATGAAAGTATGACGGGCTTTGGTGGTCATGCAATGTGTGTAATTGGCTACGATGATAGACTTGAAGGTGGTGCATTTCAAATTATGAACAGCTGGGGGCCGGAGTGGGGACAAAATGGAATTGCCTTTGTTCGCTATGGCGATTTCAAAAACTTTGTGCGTGAGGCTTACGGGTTAGATCCATTACCAAAAAGGGGTGCAGCGCTTACTGTAGCTTTTGAATGCAATGTTGGTTTGTTTAACACCGATACGAAAACACAGGT
>JBJXGJ010000266.1:0-3419 GCA_046153805.1 Ferruginibacter sp.
GTACTTGGCGGAATCATTTCACCACTTGATGGTGTAGGTCCGGATCAGTTACATATTGATCCTTTGCTGCACCGCATAAAAACAGATGAAGTGGAAGAGCTCATCTTTGCACTTCACCCAAATATACAGGGCGACACAACACTGTTTTACATCAGCAAAAAACTAAAAGAGTTGCCGATAAAAATTACCACCATTGCCCGTGGAATTGCATTTGGCGGCGAATTAGAATATGCCGATGAGATGACCCTTGCCCGTTCCATCCAAAACCGTCAGCCGGTTGGGAATTATATTGGTATGAAATAGAATACTGCCTGTTTGAACAGGCAATTTTTCAACTCTCTTTTTTACCTTTTGAATCAATCAATATACCCGTTCAGCAAGGGAACTGTTGTTTCACACAATCAAATAATACATTTGTTGTTCTATAGAGATACATTATGAAATTTTTGAAACGGATCCTCATTGTAATCTTAATATTCGCCATCGGTGCTTCTGCCTATACATGGTTTTTTGTTTGGAACAAACCTCAGCTGAATGTAAAAAATGCTGATGCAGTAAAAACAGAAGCTGCAGCTTTGTTTGCCGCTTACAGTACTAATGAAAAAGCTGCCAATGCAAATTATATTGATAAGATTGTGGAAGTAAGTGGCGAAGCAGGAACGGTTTCAAAAAATGCAGAAGGTTTGGATGTGGTTTTCTTAAAATCAAACGATCCCATGTTTGGAATTATCTGTACAATGGAAGAAAAAAATACTCAAATTAAAGCTGGCGATAAGGTTACATTAAAAGGTATTTGCACCGGCTATTTAACAGATGTTGTTTTAATTCGATGCTATAAAACATATTAAATGAAGAAACTATTTTTATTCATTGTTCTTGTTACTGTATTACTAAATGCATGTAAGCATGAAACCTTAATACCAGGAGGTACGCCGCCTGAAGGTATAACACCACCCGCAGTGGGTGCTGCCACTATTTGTTTTGAAACCAATGTGCTGCCCATATTTGTAAGCAACTGTGCAAAAGTGGGTTGCCACAATTCTATAACTCAGGCCGATGGTTTGCGTTTTGATAACTATACAGAAATTATGAAATCTATTAAACCCAATAATGCATCAGACAGCAAGGCTTGGGAGGCAATCAATGAAACAAAGCCAGATAAAGTAATGCCTCAACCTCCTGCACTACCATTATCAAAAGCACAAAAAGATTCTGTGTATAAATGGATTGTACAGGGTGCACTCAATACAACCAATTGCAATACGGGATGTGATACTGCTTTTTTTACTTATAGTGGTGCTGTACTTCCTATTCTTCAATCAAGCTGTATTGGTTGCCACAGCGGCGCATCCGCTTCTGCTAATTTAGATTTGAGTATGTATAACAATGTAAGAACAGTGGCTTTAAATGGAAAACTAAACAGCTCCATTACTCATGCAAGCGGTGCAGTGCCAATGCCGCTGGGTGGAAATAAATTACCCTCCTGCAAAATCACACAAATTCAAAAATGGATTACTGCGGGCGCACCAAACAATTAATACAATTATGAAATATTTTATATTACTTCTTTTTATTGCAACATTTACTTCTTGTTATTACGACAAAGAAGAATTGCTGTATGGCACTATTCCCTGCGATACTGTAAATGTTAAATATAGCGTACAAATAATAAACACATTACAGGCAAGTTGTTACACCTGCCACGGAGGTAGTGCCGCATCTGGCGGGGGAGTTCAACTTGGGGATTATGTTAGTTTAAAAAAAGTGGCCGATAATGGCAGCCTTTTAAATGCAATAACTAGATCAGTTAATACGATGCCAAAAGGAGGAGCAAAACTTCCTGACTGTAAAATTGCAGAAATAAGAGCCTGGATTCAAAAAGGAGCACCCAATAATTAATATTTACAATACAAAATACATACATGAAAAAAATCGTTTTTATTTTCTCCATCATTGCTATCAGTACTATTTCTTTTGCACAGGATATGCATTTAACACGCAATGGAAAAATTACTTTCTTTTCACATACCAGTTTAGAAGATATTGAAGCAGCTAATAACGAAGTGGTAAGTACCATCAATACAAAAACAGGTGCTATGCAATTTCTGGTATTAATAAAAAGTTTTCAATTTAAGAAAGCAGCTATGCAACAGCACTTTAACAGTAAAGATTATATGGGATCAGATGAATTTCCAAAATCAGATTTGAAAGGAACAATTAAAGATCTGAGCAAAGTTAATTTTACAAAAGACGGTATGTATCCAGTAGTTGTTGAAGGATCACTTACCATGCATGGAGTAACCAATAAAATATCTGCACCCGGTACTATTACGGTAAAAGGAGGAAAGCTAAGTGCTACTGCAAAGTTTCCGGTAAAACTCGCAGATTATAAAATAACTGTGCCTTCATTTTCAGCAACTAAAATTGCTGAACTGATAGATGTAACTGTCAGTTGTTCCTACGAGCCTTATACAAAATAATTGCTTTTTACTACTTAACTGTTTTATATGACAACCAAACTACTCTGCTGCATTTTTTTTCTTTGTGGTTCTTTTTTTGCAAAAGCCCAAGATGTTGACTTAGATAAAATGCTGGAAGACTAACAAAAGAAAGATGAAAAAAATAAAACACATTTTACTGAAGCAACGTTTAAAACTACAAGGTTAATTCATGGCCATTCAATAGAAAATACTGGAGCTGGAATTCTTGATTTAAAAATTTCGCATCGCTTTGGTCAGTTAAACGGTGGCTTGTATGAATTTTTTGGGTTAGATAATGCCAGTATGCGTTGGGGTTTTGATTATGGCATTACTCCTAAACTTACAGCAGGCTTTGGAAGAAGTACTTATCAAAAACAATATGATGTATTTGTTAAATACAAATTGCTTAGGCAATCAACAGGCAAAACAAACATGCCGATAAGTGTAAGTGTTATGGGTAGTGCTATGGTGAAGACATTAAAATTTACTGATCCCACCCGTACCAATTACTTCAGTTCCCGACTCTATTATGCCTATCAATTAATTGCAGCAAGAAAATTTTCTGAAAATACATCCATTCAAATTATGCCTACTGTAGTGCATTATAATTTAGTGCCGCTAGCAACTGACCCCAATGATGTAATTGCCATTGGTATTGGAGGTCGGCAAAAAATTAGCAAAAGGGTAAGTATTAATGCTGAATATTACTATCAGCTTCCAGAAGCGAAATTAAGCGGTACTACCAATTCCTTATCTATTGGTTTTGATATTGAAACTGGTGGGCATGTGTTTCAACTGCATTTTACAAATTCACCTGGTATGACAGAACGAACTTTTGTTTCAGAAACCTTTGGAGATTGGGGAAAGGGCGATATACTCTTTGGCTTTAATGTATCCCGTGTATTTTCTTTTAAAAAAAGAAAGTAATATTTTTCATGT
>JBJXGJ010000279.1:0-2642 GCA_046153805.1 Ferruginibacter sp.
GTATCTGCATGAAATCATTTATCTGCGGAGAAAGAGCAGAGATGAAACGTCTTATGTACGACAACTATTTGGAAAAGGAATTAATAAAATTGCACAAAAAGTAGGAGAGGAAGCAACAGAATTAATAATAGAAGCTAAAGACAGCAACGAAGAACTTTTTTTAAATGAAGCTGCTGATTTGCTGTTTCATTTTATGGTTTTGTTAAGAGCAAAAGAAGTTAGTTTGCAGGATGTAATTTACTTATTAAAACAAAGACACTCGTAAACTATGAACAGGTTTTTATTTTTATGTTTAGCTTTTTGTATTTCTGTTTCATTAAAGGCACAAAATTCATTTACCGTTGAAGGTTTGATTAAAGGATTGGCAGAAAATACAGAAGTAAGTTTACATTATGATAATCCGCAAAACGAAGCCATTGCAAAAGGAAGCATCAAAAACGAAAAGTTTGAATTAAAAGGAAAAGTTACTGAACCTGCTTTGTATGTGTTAACCTTTAAAGGGGCTTCTCAAAATTTAGGAATTTTTTTAGATGGTTCAAAAATAAATGTTGTTGCAAAAAAAGATTCTCTTGCTTCGGCAATTGTAAACGGCTCTCCACTTCACAGCTCATTTACTGATTTCCGTAAAAAATTTGATACTTATTTTTTTAAGCTGAATGTATTGGGTCGTCAAATTTCAAATCCAGCTTATCAAAGCAAACAGGATTCATTATACGCACTTGTAACATCTCTTGTTACTGATTTAAATGCCAGAGCAGATGAATATGTAGAAGCTAATAAAGAATCGGTTATCACTCCCTTACTTCTATATATATTGTATAGTTTTTTTCAACAGCCTGAAATGTTAGAAACAAGGTTTGTAAAACTTGCAGACACATCCCGTAAAAGTTTTTATGGTAGAATGGTAGGCGATATTGTAAAAGTAAATAAGATTGGTGCAGTAGGAACCGAAGCCATTGATTTTTCTCAAACAGATGAAAACGGAAAAATAATTTCTTTATCATCATTTAGAGGTAAATATGTGTTAATTGATTTTTGGGCAAGCTGGTGTGGCCCATGAATAATGGAAAATCCAAACCTTGTAGCTGCTTATCAAAAATTTAAATCACAAAACTTTACAGTGTTTGGTGTGTCTTTAGATCAAAGTCGTGAACCTTGGTTAAACGCCATTGCAAAAGATGGTTTAACATGGCAGCATGTAAGCGATTTACAAGGCTTTGGTAATGCAGCCGCACAGCTGTACAAGGTAACAGGAATACCACAAAACTTCCTGGTAGATCCCAACGGAATAATCGTTGCAAAAAATCTTCGAGGTGAGGATTTAAATGCTAAACTTGAAGAAATTCTCAAAAAGAAATAATATGACACGGTTGTTCATAGCTCTACTATTGCTCCTTAGCAGTTCGTCTTTTAGCCAGGGAAAACCATTCGTAATAAACGGAAGCTTACCTATTACTGCAAAAAAAATCAATGTATTACTTACATGGAATAATGGAAATGGCTATGAAGAAGCAAAACTCATTAATGGAAAATTTACTATTAAAAGTCTAATTGAAGCACCTGTATTTGCTACACTCACCTTGCAGGAAATAAATCCATCCGCAGGAAAAGAGTTTAACTCACTTGAGTTTGACAGAAGTATGTTAAACCTCTTCATTGATACCGGAAAAATTTCTGTGGTTTCAAAAACGTATTTGAATGATGCTATTGTAAAAGGCTCAAAAGTTGTAAATGACTACAACAAATACCGCCAGCAAATAAAGCCACTCTCAGCTATTGAATCAAAATTGGGAGAAGTTTTTTACGATTACAAAAAGCAAAAGAATGAAAATGCAGCAAAAGGTATATTTAGTTTATATGAAAAAATGCTGGAACTGTACTATGCCGAAGATGTACTTTTTGTAAAAAATAATCCTGCATCATTGGTTTCATTTTATCTCACCAAAAAAGCATTGGGGCAAGAAATGAATGCTGCAAAAGCTGAACCAATGTTTTTATTGCTTGATGCTGCCATTCAAAATTCTGAGCAGGGCAAAGAAGTAAAAGAAATGATTGAAATTGGAAAACGATCCATGGTAGGTGTTACTGCTGCGGATTTTACACAGCCCGATACCTCCGGTAAAATTATTTCGCTTTCTTCTCTTCGTGGCAAATATGTGTTGGTAGATTTCTGGGCAAGTTGGTGTGGCCCCTGCCGTGCCGAAAGCCCCACACTTGTAAAAGCATATAACAAATACAAGACAAAGAATTTTGAAATACTCAGTGTGTCACTTGATGAGAACAAAGGCAGATGGCTAAAGGCAATAAAAGATGATGGTTATACATGGCCACAGGTTAGTGATTTGAAACAGGCAAATGATGCAGCTCTTTTATATGGTATCAGCAGCATCCCGTTTAGTTTCCTCCTCGACCCCAACGGTGTTATTGTTGCCAGAAATTTAAGAGGAGCAGAGCTAGAAAAGAAATTAGAATCTATCTTCAAATAAATAGCCTTATTTTGGCTTTATTTTTGTTAAAAATCTTACAACTAAAATTTTAAATTATGAGACAAACCTTAACTCTTGCACTGTTATTTACATTACTTTTTTCATCAGTAAGCAGTGTTGCATTCATTGTACCTGTGAAACAAACAAGTACTACTG
>JBJXGJ010000281.1:0-5472 GCA_046153805.1 Ferruginibacter sp.
CAGTAGGTGTAAACCTCGCTGTAGTACCCGAATACGATACTGTACCGGCAACAGGCGTAATACCTTGTGATAATAAAAATGTAGACGAATTAATTGTTGCTGGATTCATTGCTTCGCTAAAAGTTGCAGCAATAATTTTTGAAAGAATTACACCCGTGGCCGCAGTTGGTGGATCTGTTGAAACTACAATCGGTGGTGTAACATCTGCATTGGACAATCCCGTCGTAAAGCTAAAAACATAGTTACTCACAAGGCCATTACCTGCAAGATCTTTTGCACCAGTAGTTATAGTTGCTGTGTAAACGGTGTTAGGTATTAGGAGTGCAGTAGGTGTAAAACTGGCTGTAGTGCCAGAATATGTAACTGTTCCTGCAATAAGGGTTGTTCCCTGAGACAATGAAAACGTAGACGTATTTATTGTTGTTGGGTTCATTGCCTCGCTAAAATTTGCAGAAATCACTTTTGAAATAACCACACCAATGGATGCATTTGCCGGGTCGGTAGAAATAACTGTTGGTGGAATGACATCTGCTGGAGCTAAGCCCGTAGTAAAACTCCATGTGTAATTATTTACAAGTGCATTACCAGCCATATCTCTTGCACCGGTTGTAATGGTAGCAATATATGTTGTGTTATACGACAGACTTGTTATAGGTGTGAAACTAGCGTTACTACCTGTGTAAGTAACCACACCTGTAACAGGTGTCGTTCCTATTCGTAATGTAAAAGTTGTTGCGTTAATGGTAGCAGGATTCATAACCTTACTAAAAATTGCGCTGATAACTTTTGTAACTAATACGTTGGTATCACTATTATTTGGATCTGTAGCTATTACTCGTGGAGGAATAGTATCCGGCGCAACGCCTGTTGTAAAAGTCCACACATAATTTGCCTTAGGCGAATTGCGCGCTTTATCTCTTATACCTTTGGTTACAGTACCGGTATAAACTGTATTGGGCAAAAGATTTGCTGCGGGTGTGAAAATTGCAGTCATACCGCTGTAAATAATGCTACCTGCAACATTCGTGTTTCCCTGCTTTACAAAAAAAGTACCGCTGTTTAAAGTAGTAGAATCTATTGCTTCGTTAAACGTGGCAGAAATAGATGTATTTAAAGCCACTCCTGTCGCTCCATTGGTAGGCACGGTAGAAATAACTATCGGACAAATTCCTGTAAGACCGGGCTCTTCTAAAACTTTTTTACAGCCTGTAATAAGTAACAGCGGTAAAATAAATGCAAGCGAAATTTTTAGAATTGAATTTGTGAAAGAAAATTTTTGCAAACGGGTTGCATCGTAAAAGAATAACTTTTTTTTCATGAATGTGGTTTTAAAGTAAAATTTTTTATTTTGTTATATAAATCCTAATGCCAACATTTAAGCCATAATATCACAATCAAATAAGTAAACGTTTTTATTATGGCATAAAAAGCAGTTTTCTATATAGGGGAATGATTTATTTAAGATGAAAAGAAAAAAAATATTATTACGATTTCATTTTTTGATTAAAAGCTCGTTCATATTAAAACAAAAAACTGTCGGGATATTCCCATATCCCAATATGGGAGCGATTTGTATAGGGGCAGCCTTTAAGTCGCTTCATTAGTTTTTGTTCCGCAAGTTTAAATTGGATTGTATTTTATAAATAAAGCCTGAATTTTTTTATTACGTTTTATTCTTTGAAGCAGGAACATTTGTTGTTGTTTCTTCATTTGTATCCGGCTGTCTGTAGTACACCTGCACAAAAGAGTATAATACCTTAACACATATTAAGTGCAGGTGGTACTACTGCCCATCCGGGCTATTTTCAACAGAAGTTTTTCAATCAGCTTTTTAACGGAGCGGAGTTTTGCCATACCGTTTACATAATTATTTTTTATTCTCCGTCAACATTTCCTTTTCTTTGGTATATAAATTTTAAGGCATGGCGATTTTAACTGTTGAGAACGTATCTAAAAGCTACGGGAAAATAAATGCCTTAAAAGGCGTAAGTTTCTCTGTTCCCAAGGGCTCTGTGTTTGGTATTCTTGGTCCCAACGGGAGCGGTAAAACGACCTTACTTGGCATTATTATGAATGTGCTAAAAGCAAGCAGCGGCAGTTTTAAGTTATTTGATGAAGCTGCAACCGACGATCACAGAAAGAAAATAGGCACACTATTGGAAACCCCCAATTTTTATCATTATTTATCTGCTGTAAAAAACCTAAAAATTTCTGCGGCAATTAAAGGCCGCGGCGAAGATGATATAGAGAATGTGTTGCACACCGTTGATCTTTATAAGAGAAAAGATTCCGCCTTCAGCACTTTTTCTCTTGGTATGAAGCAGCGCCTTGCCATCGGTGCAGCCTTACTTGGCAACCCCGATGTGTTGGTTTTTGATGAACCTACCAATGGCCTAGATCCTGTAGGAATTGCAGAAATTCGCACCCTGATAAAAAACCTTTCTGCCAAAGGTAAAACGATTATAATGGCGAGCCATTTGTTGGATGAAGTGGAGAAAGTTTGTACCCATGTGGCAATTTTAAAGCAAGGGAATTTGCTTGCATCCGGTACCGTAAGAGAGGTTTTTGAGGAAAATGATATTGTACAACTTGCAGCAGCTGATAAACAAAAACTTCGTGCTGCACTTGCAGGGTTAAATAATTACGCAAGGCTGGATGAGGTAGGTGGGCAGGTGGAATTATCCTACAAATCAGGCACAGCAGACCTTGAGGCCATTAACCAGTTTTGTTTTAACAATGGCATCGTACTCTCTCACCTGCAATTAAAGAAAAGCAATTTTGAATCTAAATTTTTAGCGCTTACCAATTAGTGTCATGCTTACTGCATCAAGAAAAGAGCACAAAACAATTAATCACACAAGCACTACTTTTAAATACCTATACAACATGAAGACCCTTTTAAACATCGAATGGCTAAAGGTTAAAAATTATACGGCTTTTAAAGTAATAAGTATTTTTTTTGGCGTGGGTATTTTTGCAACCAATTATATCTTTTATTATTTTAAAAAGAACGTAATTGATAAAGCAGATCCAACAGGTTTTCTTTCTTCAGGTTCTCCATTTGCTTTCCCCAAAGTATGGCTTACGGTGAGTTATTACAGCGGTTGCATTTTAATTTTACCGGCGCTGCTGTTGCTGATGTTGGTTACAAATGAGTTTACTTACCGCACCAGCAGGCAAAATATTATTGATGGGTTTAGCCGAAAGCAATTTATAGACGTAAAGCTAATGAGTGGTGCCATTTTTGCCCTGGCTTCTACGGTGCTCGTATTTGTTGCAGCACTTCTTTTTGGCTTTAGTGTAGGTGGCGATTTTTCATTTACAGGTATAGAAAACCTCGGTTATTTTTTCTTAAAAGCAATCACTTACAATTTTGTAGCAATTCTTATTAGTGTATTGGTGCGGCGCACAGGTTTTGCTATTGCCATATTCTTTATTTATACTGCTATTGAAAATGGGTTGTCGCTGTTTTTATTTGGTTGGGCCATCGGTATAAAAGAAGACCATAAAATTGATATGGGCAACATGGGGAACTATCTGCCAATGAATGCTTCTGATGGGTTGTTGTATTCCCCTTTTGCAACGCTAACAAAAATGGCAGGTAATAAACTGCCCGCAGATTATACAGCGCTTGTTCTAACGCTGGCGCTGGTTTACCTGGCACTGTTCTTTTTGTGGACGAAGAACAATTTTATAAAAAGAGATCTGTAAAAATATATTACTGTTCACTCCACAAATTGCCCACGAGACAAAGTCGAAAGTAATAGCAGGTTATTTCTGTGCAGTTAGTTCATCTATTGCCGCTTCAACAGACGGATACAAAAAAGTAAAACCTGCATTTTTTAATTTCTCCGTACTTACTGTTGCACTCTTTAAAATTTCTACACTTCTGTGGCCAAGCATAATGGTCAAAATAAATTGTGGAACGTGAACCGGAATAAAAAATGTGCCTTTTATCTTTTTTGCAATTGCTAAAGTCATCGTTTTATTACTAACCGGTTTTGGCGCAACAGCATTGTAGCTTCCTGCAAGGGTTTCGTTTTCTAATGCAAAAATATATTGGCGGCAAAGGTCGTCGATGTGTATCCAGCTTATCATTTGTTTGCCCGATCCTAAAATAGAGGCAACGCCAAATTTTAAAGACGATTTAAACTCAGGGTAAGCACCACCTTTGGTACTCAACACAATACCTGTTCTTAATTTTACTACCCTTATGCCCATAGCAGTTGCGGGCTCAATACTTTCCTCCCATTCTTTGCAAACTTCTCCTAAAAAAGCTTTGTCGGCAGGGTCTTTCTCTGTAAAATAATAGTCGGGTTTTTTATCTTCGCCATACCAGCCAATGGCAGATGCGCTCACAATAACCTGCACATTGTGCTCTATTGTTTTTAAGTTATTTAAAATAAGTTCACTGCTTTTAACCCTGCTGTCTCTTATTTCCTGTTTATAGGAGGGCGTCCATTTGTTATCCATCACGCCTGCACCTGCAAGGTGTATAATTGCATCAGCTTTTTTTAAGGCGGCTGCATCTATTGTCTGATCTTTCACATTCCACAATGCGTACGAAACATTTTTCTGTGTTGCAACATCTTTAATGGTTCTTGTTAAAATAATTAACCGATAATTTTTTTTAATAAGCTGCTCTGTCAGTGCTTTCCCCACAAGGCCGGTGCCACCGGTTATAAGTATTGTACGCATTCATTTCGTTTTATGTTGTAAAGTTATTTAACAATTTTAAGCCCAAATTTGTTTTTACAATACGATGATAAAAGGTTCTTTAATTCGTAATTTTATCAAAATCTAATTTAGAATGAACAAATACGTTTTTATATTATTTATTTTATCTTTTTGTACTGCTTCTGCCGCCTTTTCTCAAAATATTACTTATTCAGAAATTGAAAAAGCAGATTCACGAAATATAAATTTTGAAATACTAGGTAATTTTTCCAACAATTTTCTTGTTTACAAAAACCTTAATAAAAGACAGACACTAACAATTTATGGTAATGATATGGCTATTAAGGAATCAATTAAGCTCGATTTTATTTCAGACAGAACATACAATATAGATTTTACTACTTATCCCGATCGTTTTCTCATGGTATGGCAGTTCGAAAAAGGAAATGTTATTTACAGCAAAGCTGCTAGCATGAATGGCGATGGAAAACTGTTAGGTTCCGTTATGGATTTGGATTCAACCCGACAGACTTTTTTTGGCAGCAAGCCATCTTATTATTTTGTTTGGAGCGAAGATAAAACCAAGCTGCTGCTGTATAAAATTCAAACAAGAACCAATGAATATACACAGGTTACGAAAGTATATGATCAGAATTTTGCCTTGCTTGACAGTAGCAAGATAATATTAGAGTACAACGATAACAGAGAAGATTTTGGCAACCTACAAATAGACAATGAGGGTACGGTAATTTTTGAAAAAGTGAAACAAAATGCCCGTGCAGAATATGTGAATAC
>JBJXGJ010000287.1:0-12418 GCA_046153805.1 Ferruginibacter sp.
TCTACCCAGTTTCCGTAAGCTGACATCGTCCTTTGCGCAATGCTTTTAGATTCTTCTGCATATTCTTTCGCTAACAAAAGCCTGTCTGTAGGTACATAGCCCAAAGCAGGGTCTTTGGTACGCATAATTTCAAACGCTGCGGCTTTGTCGGGGTCATCGTATTCATTATGTTTTTCAGATAATTCATTTTTCTCTGCTTCATTTTCATTATGGTGGCAACTTATCATGGTACTGCTCAGCAATAAAAAATACAGGGTTAATAACAAAAGTTGGTTTTTAGCAGCTTGCTTCATGTGTTAATTTTTTAACATCGTTAATATGACTTAGTAAATTTAAGCGGATAAAGACAAAGAATATTGCCGATTTTAGACATTATACAAACTTCTCTCCCTTGTTTCTCTTAACCTCTGCTACGTAGTCCTTTATCTCCTGCTCCTTATCTTTTTTGCAAATCAATAGTACATCTTGGGTATCTACTATTATAAAATCATCTAAACCCTGAAGCACTACAAGTTTATTTTGTGGCACCTGTACCATGTTTTTTGTAGCATCAATGATCATTACTTCGTTGCCACCCACAGCATTTTCCAGGTAATCTTTTTCAAAAGTTTCGTAGGCACTCGTCCACGTACCGAGGTCGCTCCACCCAAATGAAGAAGGAATTACATATACATTATCTGCTTTTTCCATTACGGCATAATCTATAGAAATGTTGGTGCATAAAGGGTAAATTTTATCGATTGCCCCTTGTTCTTTTTCT
Source organism: Ferruginibacter sp. (assembly GCA_046153805.1). Classification (GTDB taxonomy): domain Bacteria; phylum Bacteroidota; class Bacteroidia; order Chitinophagales; family Chitinophagaceae; genus Ferruginibacter. The sequence goes on from JBJXGJ010000287.1 coordinate 761, forward strand.
GTGTTAAAAGAATCCTTTTCTGCATCAAACACCTCGTGCAGTTCCGGCACATTTTTTTCAAATGCTTTCACAATATTTTTTACCTGCCATACAAATATGCCTGCATTCCATAAAAAATCGCCACTGACCAAAAATGTTTTTGCAAGCTCTTTATCGGGTTTTTCAGTAAATAGTTTTACTTTAAAAATATTGTCACCGGCTGCAAGCGATTCGTATTGTATGTAACCGTAACCTGTATTTGGGTTGGTTGGTTTTATACCTAGCGTAACCAATGCTTTTATGTGAGATGTAAAGTGAAGCGCATGTTTACATATCTCTATAAAAGACTGCATTTCTGTAATTAGATGGTCTGCAGGCGCACAGATAAGATTTGCATTTGGGTCAAGTTGGTGTAGTTTGTACGAAATATAAGCAATGCAGGGTGCCGTGTTTTTTCTTGAAGGTTCACAGAGAATATTTTTTTCATCAAGCTCGGGCAATTGCTCTTTCACAATGTCTTTGTATTGCGCGGCAGTAACAATATAAATATTTTCTGCAGGTATAAAATGTACAAACCTATCGTAGGTTGATTGTATAAGCGTACGCCCAATATTTAAAATATCTAAAAATTGTTTTGGCATATCTGTTCTGCTCATTGGCCAAAACCTGCTGCCAATGCCCCCTGCCATGATGGCTACATAATTATTTTTGTTCATCGTGCTTGTGGTTATTTTACAATTAAACTGTCGTAAATATAGCTCAAAGGGCTATCTGTGTTATTTAGTAAATCTTTGAGGGTAAATAAAATTTCTTTATTGGGTAATACACCTCTTCCTGCCTGTTTTTTTACAATGGGTTGGTAGTATCTTCTTGTTGGTATTTCAACTTTTATTTTTGAATGGGGCAGTATAAAATTAACCATCCCTGCATTGTGCGCATCATTACCGCCTCCTGTTTCTTCGCCTACAATAACAGCATTTGTTTTGTCTTTTAAAACTGCTACCAGGGTTGCGGCCGCAGATATTACCTGCCCATTTGTAACAACATATATCTGTCCTTTAAATCTTTCTTTTTGTGGTACCCATTGTGTTATTTCGTCGGTATTTAAAGTATAAAGTCCCTTACATAATTTTTTGTAACTTAAAAAAGCGCTGTCCTGCTCCTCAATTTTATCGGTATCCTCCGGTGCAATATATTGTGTATAAGAAAGTTTTTCAAATCTTTGGGTTGCACTGTCGTATTCAGGCAATTTTTTATGTACCAGATAAGATAACAGGGAGTAAGTTGGTGTGTAATAGCCACCTCCATTGTTTCTGCAATCAATTATTAAATTTTTAATGCCATTCTGTTTTATAAGCCTGAAACTGTTGCTTAAAAAATTATTAAACGCATGAACAGCATTATAAGAATAGAAATTTAATGAGCGCAAGGTTAAAGTAGCCGTTTTATAGTTATCGTCTATTTCAAAATCATAATCAACATCTGTTGGAAAATAATAAAAACTTGTGTTGTTTCTGTTTGCATACAGGTCTGTAAGTTTTTGGGCTTCAAATATTTTTGTTTCTGTTTTTATGCTGCTGTCTTTAATGAAATCAATACTAAATTCCGCTGCATCGCCATATGCAATAAAATAGTTATAAGAAAAATCTTCATCAATAGCGGTTTTTCGTATTGCAAAACTGTTGCCATCTGCATGCCTAAAAAATTGAAGATCGTTTATAATTTTACTTGCAGGGATATCATTAATTGATAATACCTGCGCACCAAGTGGAATATCTTGTACATCTGAGTTTACATAAAGCCTGCCATTTATATTTACCAGTGGTGTGGGGAAAAAAACGGCTCGCTTGCTGATACTGTCGTAATACTCGTCGGGCAGGTAGGCATCAGTATGTATACATTTTAAGCGGTCTAAAATGTAATTTACCTTGTTAAAAAAAAGACGGGTGGTAAGAGGTGTGTTGATACTGTTTTTTACACTGTCAAAAAGTTTATTTAATGCAGCAGGGGAATTATATGCGTAAGCACCGGCATGCATATCTGTAACAATCCCTTTTAAAATTTCAATGTCTTGTTTAAGCTGTGTTTCGTCAAACTTTTTAAATTCAATATCTTCTTTTGCATAGCAACCTGATAAAAAAATATAACAAACAATGATTGTGAATGTAAAAAATCTCATAAGAAAATTATATTATATAATACCCTCTCTTATTAAATCGTGTAAGTGTACAACACCATTGTATTCCTTTGCCTGCATAACCACCAATTGGCTTATGTTGTATTGTTTCATTATTTGTAATGCTTCTACCGCCAAAGAACCAGCTTCAATCATTTTGGGATTCAAACTCATAACATCTTTCGCCATCAAATCATTAAAATGATCGTATTTTTCAAACATCCTTCTTATGTCGCCATCTGTAACGATACCCTCAGGGAAACCATCAGCATTTAATACAACAGTTGCCCCCAAGCGTTTTTTAGAAATATCAACTATAACTTTTTTTATAGGATCGTTCGCTGATACAACAGGCTTTTCGTGAAGGGCCATTACATCTCCAACTTTTAAATACATCTGTTTTCCCAATGCGCCACCTGGGTGAAATTTTGCAAAATCTGCCGTTGTAAAATCTTTCGATTCAACAAGGCAAATAGCAAGTGCGTCGCCCATTACCATTTGTGCGGTTGTACTATTGGTTGGTGCAAGGTTGTTGGGGCAGGCTTCTTGTGTTACAGTGGTATTTAAAACAATATCGCAATGCCCAGCAAGGTACGACTGCATATTTCCCACCATACCAATTACTACATTGCCAAAGTTTTTAACGAGGGGTATTAAAACTTTTATCTCTGGGCTATTGCCACTTTTACTGATAATTAAAACAATATCATGCTGCTGTATCATGCCAAGGTCGCCATGTATAGCATCTGCGGCATGCATAAATAAAGCCGGAGTGCCTGTACTGTTCATGGTAGCTACAATTTTTTGTGCCACTATGGCACTTTTTCCAATGCCGCTTATTACAAGCCTCCCCTTACCGGTGCTTATCGCATTTACTGCATTTACAAAATCTTCATTTATATAATTTGTCAGTTCATTTATTGAGGCAGCCTGCATTTTTATAGTACGCAAGGCACTGCTCAAAATATTTTTTTTAGTTGTGTTACTCACGGGTGCAATTTATTTTAATTAGCCCATAGTGCAAGGGGGCAATGGAGAAACCAAAATAAAAATCAATTAAATATTAATTTTAATCTATTTTTTAATTACCTTAACCAATTATTGATTATGGTAAAAAGATACTTTTAACCCTTTCTTTACGTTTAACGCAAGCCGCTATTGAGTAACTTCGCCGCCCGTTGTAAGAAAAGCAGTTATGGCTTTTCTATATTTATAAAATGAAAGATTTTTTTTGATTCCAATTTATTATGCCTAAACTAACCGCGACCACCTTAACAAAAAAGAAACCAAATCAAAACAAAAGCGACTTTACATCTTCTGTTGCATACCCCAATCTTAAAGAACACTTGCAGGAGAATTTTGGTTTTAATACTTTTAAAGCTCCGCAGGAGGAAATAATAAACAGCATACTTTCCGGTAAAGATACTTTTGTAATAATGCCTACAGGTGGTGGTAAAAGCCTTTGCTACCAGTTGCCGGCCATGGTGAGTAAAGGAGTGGCAATTGTAGTATCACCACTTATTGCGCTCATGAAAAACCAGGTAGATCTTATGCGTGGTTTTAGCAGCAAAGACCATGTTGCGCACTTTCTTAACAGTACACTAAACAAGGGACAGGTAAAAATTGTAAAAGATGATTTACTGGCTGGTCGCACAAAAATGTTATACGTTGCCCCAGAAACAATGACGAAAGAAGAAAATGTGGAGTTTTTTAAAACCCTTGATATTTCTTTTTTCGCTGTGGATGAAGCCCACTGTATTTCAGAGTGGGGCCACGATTTTAGACCTGAATATAGAAGGCTTAAAGAAATGACGGAGCAAATAAATCCCAGTGTTCCCATTATTGCACTTACCGCTACCGCTACCCCAAAAGTGCAAAGTGATATTGTAAAAAATCTTGGGTTGAGAGAGCCCAATATATTTATCTCGTCTTTTAACAGAGGCAACCTTTACTATGAAATTCAACCAAAGGTAAATCTCGAGCAAACCAATAAAAGCATTGTTCGGTTTATAAATTCTTATAAAAACAAAAGTGGTATTATTTATACACTTAATAGAAAAACCACCGAAGAGCTTGCTGCTATGTTGAATGCAAATGGAATTACAGCTGTAGCTTACCATGCGGGATTAGATGCTAAATTAAGGGCACAAAGACAGGATTTATTTTTAAACGATGAAGTAAATGTTATAGTGGCAACTATCGCTTTTGGTATGGGTATAGACAAGCCCGATGTGCGGTTTGTAATACATTATAATATTCCTAAATCTATTGAAAATTATTACCAGGAAACAGGCAGAGCAGGGCGTGATGGCATGGAGGGGAAATGCCTATTATATTATTCTCATAAAGATGTGAGCAAGCTGGAGCATTTAATGCGTGACAAAAATTTAAGTGAAAGAGAAGTAGGTGCCCAGTTAATAAATGAAACCGTTGCTTATGCTGAAAGCAGTGTATGTCGCCGTAAAACCCTGTTGTATTATTTTGGTGAAAACTACGATGATAATGCAAGTTGTGGCCATTGCGATAACTGTATGCACCCTAAAGAAAAAATTGAAGCAAAAGAAGAAGCGGTGTGTGTTTTAAAAACAATTAATGCATTGGGCGAACAGTTTGCCATTGAGTACGTTTTGCTAATTCTTACAGGTAAAGCTACGCCGGCTGTAAAAATGTATCGCCACGAAGAGTTGGATGTTTTTGCATGCGGTAACGATAAAGAGCCGCACTTATGGAACAGTCTAATACGACAAATGCTGTTGCATGGCTTGCTCGATAAGGACATTGTAGAATACGGTGTTTTAAAGATTACTAAAGCAGGCAGAGCTTACATGAAAAAGCCTGTTTCATTTAAGATTGCACTTAATAATTTATTTGAAGATGCCAATGCAGATGATGAAGCAGCCGGACCTGAAGGGGAAATGGAAAGTATAATAGATGAAAAATTACTGGGCCAATTAAAAGAGCTTCGCAAAAAAGTATCTAAAGAAAAAAACTTACCTCCCTTTGTTATATTTTTAGAAAGTTCGCTGGAAGATATGGCTACCATGTACCCCACCACGATGGAGGAATTGGAGAAAATAAGCGGCGTAAGCAAAGGCAAGTCATTAAGGTATGGTAAACCATTTTTAGATGCCATTATAAAATATGCAGAAGAAAACGACATCGTAAGGCCAGATGATTTTATAATGAAATCTGTGGCCAACAAGAACAGCAACAAAATTTTTATTATACAAAATGTCGATAAAAAAATCACGTTGGAAACGATTGCGAAAAATAAAAATTTAAAGCTCGAAGAATTATTGGAAGAAATGGAAACCATTGTTGCAAGTGGTACCAAGTTAAACCTCGGTTATGCTATAGACGAAATGGTAGATGAGTACGAACAGGAAGAAATAATGGATTATTTTAAAGGATGCCAAACATCTGACCTTACCGTTGCGCTCGAAGAACTTGCAGATGGGGATTTTACATGGGAGCAGTTAAAAATAATGAGGATTAAGTTTTTAAGCGAATATGGTAATTAGACCATGATTGCATACCGTTAAACAGCTAAACAATTTACAAATATGTTTGAACATTCAATAGAAGCGGTAGCTAATTTCACTAGGCCCATAAATACCATCATAAGAACGTATGGAGGTAAGCAAATCATACCTGGCTCATCTACACTCTTTTTTGTAAATAGAGAAGGTTATGCCATTACCTGCAAGCATGTGGCAGATATGCTTGCCAATGCGGAAAAAATAAATCAAACCTATACGGTATTTAAAAACGAAAGAGATGCTTTGCCAAAGGACGGTAAATATAAAATGCGTTTGAAGGGGCTTGAGATAAAATATAGATACACAGAAGACACCGTAGTGCAGATAAAAAATATGTTTGTTGATTGTGTAGATTCTATGAGCAGCTACACCTGCCATGCACACGCCACGCAAGACCTTGCCATTATAAAGTTTAACGATTATAAAACAATCCATTACAGCGGCAACGCAGTATTTTTAAAACACACCGGCACTATAAGACAAGGCAATTTTTTATGCAGGCTTGGTTTTCCGTTTCCTGAATTTACAAATTTTAAATACAACGAAACCATTGATGATATTGAATGGACAAACACGGGTATACAGGCTTCGCCCCGTTTTCCGATCGAAGGCATGGTAACAAGATTTTTGGCAGACAATAACCAGATATCAGGTATTGAAATGAGCACACCCGGGCTTAGAGGCCAAAGCGGTGGGCCACTCTTTAATGATAAAGGAGTTGTATACGGCATGCAGTTTTCTACAAAGCACCTCCACCTTGGGTTTGACCTTGTAGATAAAGAAGTTTTAATAGATAATAGAATAAAGAAGATTTCTGATTATTCTTTTATTCATTTAGGCCAATGCGTACATATAGATGTAATAAAGGCTTTTTTAACCCAACACAATGTAGTTTTTTACGAAGAAGAAGCTACTGGTAAATAAATTTGCCATTCGTTTGCTCATGTAACAATAACTCCTTATTTTTGCAGCCCCCTTGGGGATATTTCTATTAATTCTTTTTTAGAGATAAGGTGTGATAGCTCAGTTGGTAGAGCAATGGACTGAAAATCCATGTGTCGCCGGTTCAACCCCGGCTCGCACCACAAAAAAGGAGGCTGTTTCAAAATTTTGAGACAGTCTCCTTTTTTATTTTCTCTTAAAGTAGCCGCCATTAGAAACATACAGAGGGAAGCTGCATTCACTCTTCCGGTTGAACAGGTATCCTTTTTTTACTGTAATACATGCCTCTAGGGAAAATCAATTTTTGCTGTTGGTGTTTTTAACTTGTTGATATACATCAATCTGCATCTTATTACTTTTGTTTAGAAGTTAATAACAAATAGCTTGTACTCAAATTCGCATAAATTTGATGCTAAATAAGTGATGGAATATACATTTAAAAATAAGCAGGATGCAGGGCAGATAATATTAAAGCTTAATGAAGAAAAGCTTGAACATTATTTTAGTGAAACAAACAAAGAGAGCAGTCTTTATTCCATTGCCTGGAATACTGGCAACAAACAAATTGTAACCATAGATGAAATAGCCTATGAGTTTGGTGCCGGCAGTGTATTGCCAATTATGATGCACCAATCGTTCAAGTTTCAAAACCCCATGGACATTGTTCTTTGGCAATTTAACTTTGAGTTTTATTGCATCGCCAACCATGATGCAGAAGTAGGCTGTGCAGGTTTTGTTTTTTATGGCCCTTCTCCAACCATGTTTATAAAATTAGAGGCTGAGCATATAGAAGTAATGAGCCGTCTAATCACTGTATTCGAAGAAGAATTTCTATCCACTGAAGATATAAAAGCTGAAATGCTCCGCATGTTGCTGGTGAGGCTCATTATACAGATAACCCGGCTTGCTAAAAAGCAATATCTGGATACAGAGGCTGTTAATGATGATAAATTTAATCTTATAAGACAATTCAATCTACAGGTGGAAATTCACTACAGAAAACAACACCAGGTGCAGTTTTATGCAGGGCTACTCAATAAATCTCCCAAAACAATTTCAAATATCTTCTCCCTATATAGCAAAAAGACGCCCACACAAGTAATACAGGATAGGATTATTGCAGAAGCTAAACGGCTGTTTTATTACACCGATAAATCTGTAAAAGAAATAGCAGGCATGCTGGGTTTTGATGAGGTGGCGCATTTTAGTAAGTTCTTTAAAAACTGCACGTCTCAAAGCCCTTCAGCACTTAAAAAACTACCTAAGCCCAATAATTAGGGATATATGTACAAATCTTCGGGAAAGATATTTATTTGACGCTATCATAATTAATGGCATTTTTGCATTCTTAAAATAACAATTTAAAAAACAAAAGAACGAACATGAAAACAGTAATAATAACATGCGTTGCAATTTTACTAACCACAGGCCTGTTTGCACAATCAACAAAGTTTACCAGTAAAGACGGAGTAGCTATTAAAGGGTACGACCCTGTTGCTTATTTTAACCAGCAAAAAGCAGTGGAAGGAAATGACAAATACAGCTTTGACTGGAGCGGCAGTAAATGGAAGTTTGTATCGCAAGCCAGTCTGGATAGTTTTAAGCTGGCCCCAGAAAAGTATGCTCCCCAATATGGTGGCTTTTGTGCTTATGGAACAAGCGAAAACCACCTATCACCCACCGATCCAAAAGCCTGGACAGTAGTAGATGGTAAGCTGTATTTGAATTACAATTTGGATGTAAAACAGCTATGGATAAAAGATACCAGTAACCGTATTAAAGCAGCGGATGGATTTTGGCCATTACTCAATAAATAAAAAGCAACCCAGTTATAAAAATAGCAGCGACTAGGTTGTAAGGTTTTCATGTTGTTTTGGAGTGCTATTGCACCAAAGGGAAATATTTTATAAGTAATCAAAACTAATTTCACATGTCGTTAAAAATTATCATCTCACTTGTATTAAGGATAGTTGCGGCAAGCATTCTTTTGCAAACACTTTATTTTAAGTTTACAGGTCATCCTGAATCAGTAGAGTTGTTTACCAAGTTAGGTGTAGAGCCCTGGGGTAGAATTGGAACGGGAGTTATTGAGTTAATTGCCAGCGTACTGTTACTTATTCCATTTACAGTTTTTATGGGTGCCTTTTTAGGTATTGGCCTAATGTCAGGTGCTATACTTTCTCACTTAACAGTTATTGGTGTAGAATCAAAGGGTGATGGTGGGCAATTATTTGTGTTGGCAATTGCAGTTTGGCTTTGTTGCGCTATAATAATGGTTCTATACAAACATCAAGCAATTAAGTTTTTAAACATGTTTAAAAAACATGAAACAAAGCAACCATTTAATTAAAGACGAGTTCAAAAAAAAAATATGATATTTCAACAATTATCTCAGCAACTTCAGCAACTCAGTAAGCTTTTATTGAGCCTTACAAATGAGCAATACAACAAAAAAGTTGCGCACCTTGGCAATTCAAGTATTGGTGGGCATACAAGGCATGTTATTGAACTATTGCAATGTGCCATTGATGGATACAGCACCGGGGAAGTAGATTACGTAAACCGTAAAAGAAACCTTCTGCTGGAAACCGACCGCATGTTTGCACAGTTTACGCTTCAACAACTAGATGGTCTCATAAAAGTTCCAGACCGGCAATTAAGCTTGGTAGTGGAGCAAATTGAAGGTGCAATTGAATTAACAACTGTTAGTACTACCTATTACAGGGAAGTGGTGTACAATACTGAACACACCATACACCATCTTGCATTAATAAAAGTGGCGATTATAGACATGAAGCTTGATATCATTGACAATGATTTTGGCATGGCTTACTCCACAATTAAATATCAGGCAACCTTGGCAAAAAATTGATAGAAAAAAACCTCTTTTAATTGCTTGGGGTAAATTATTTGCATTTTCTTATGTGGGTGCTTGCTACAGAAATATTGGTGAGCCAAGACTAATAGTAAATAACAGCAACGCAATCATCAACCAGAATGTAACAAGGAAAGGATGAAGGGAATATTTGGGAGAGCTGGTGTAGAGCTTGCTTACAATACCAAATCAAAAATTCTGCAAACACTTTATTTTGATGCATCATACTGAACAGCAAATATAGTTGTACAACAAAGCAGGTCAAAATCATTTTCGTTTTTGGTGGGGTCAAGATTCAGTTTTTAAAAAACAAAGCCGTTATTATGTGTACAGTAGTTTTTATACCGGGCAAGGAAACAATTTATTTAGGCTCCTTGAGGGACGAAAGTCCAAAAAGACCAAGAGCATTGGTACCCGAAGTATATGCTGCTGGCAGTACATCTTATATAGCTCCCAAAGATCCTATGGCTAGTGGCACATGGGTTGGCGTTAGCGATACAGGTAATGCGGTTGTTTTACTTAATGGAGGTTTTGAGAACCATGAAAAGAAGAGTTATTATCCCAAAAGCCGAGGTTTAATTGTAACTGAACTCGTTGCGTCAGAACTGCCCGTGGTTGAATGGAGTCTCATTGACATGCAGGATATTGAGCCCTATACATTAATTGTTTGGAGTGATAATAATCTTTTTGAACTAGTATGGGATGGAAGTGAAAGGCACAGGACAAGGCTTGATGCAACACAGCCACATATTTGGTCTTCTTCCACACTGTACAATAAAGAAGCAAAAGCAATGCGCAAAGAATGTTTTCAGAACTGGATTGCTATGAACCCACCTGTGTCAAAACTATCTTTGCTTGATTTTTTCAGGTCTTTCAAAAACGATGAGAATGGCTTTATAATGAACAGGAATGAAATAACAAAAACACTCAGCTATTCATTTATTGAGTTGTATCCCCAAGAGAAAGCCGTGTTTAATTATTATGATTTTATGGTCTATTCCTACAGCATCAAAACAATTTCTTTGCAAAACAAATCTGCTGGTTGCAGGTTGAAAGGAAGTGCCGAAGTTATGTTCTAAAAAAATTAAAGTAGCATCATTTTACATAAAATTATTGTTATCGCAATGAGCGTTTCATCTTTAAAATCAAAACGAATTATTTTAACCGTAGGACCTACCCGTGAAGCGATTGACCCCGTGCGGTTTATCTCCAATCATTCCACCGGCAAAATGGGATATGCCTTAGCAGAATATCTTTATTCTATCGGCGCAGATGTACATGTAATTTCAGGACCAGTACATATAAAAACCATACTGCCTGCTCTGGCAATTACAAGTATTATTACTGCTGATGAAATGTTTGCTGTAACCCGAGCGTTGGGGGCTGATGCTGATGTAATTATTTTTTCTGCGGCAGTGGCAGACTATAAGTGTGCCGCAATTGCGAATCAAAAAATTAAGAAACAAGAAGGTGCACTACATATCAGTCTTGTACCGAATCTTGATATCGCTTTTGAGCTTTCTAAAACAAAAAAACCTGGGCAATTATTTGTAGGCTTTGCGTTAGAAACCGAAAATGGTGTACCCAATGCAATAGATAAAATGCAACGGAAAAAATTTGATTTTGTGGTGTTGAATATTCAAGACAATAACGGAAGTGGTTTTGGCTTTGATACAAATAAGGTGAAATTGATTGACAGTGATTTGGCTATCACGGAATGTACGTTAAAATCAAAAAAAGACGTTGCTGTTGATATTGTAAATCATTTGGCTGGTATGATGCCTTTGCAGGCTGTAGCAGATAAAAGGAAAATAAGTTGTGTTTAGTAACCATATAAGTGCTTTCGAATATGTATTCATACTCGCCCCTATTATTTTGGGATTGGGCATTACGGCGGTTCTTTCGTCGTTTTCTGATTTACAATATGACTGCAAAGAAATAAGATTTTACTGGCCGCATACGCTTTGGATTCTTTTTATTTTGTTTTTATATACATAGGATTGGTTTATCATGTACCAGTTAAACCCAGATTTTGCAATAGAACTTCCGATATCCTAACCGGTAAGACTTAATGGCAGTTGAATATTTTCCATTTCTCTAAAAATACCATCGTACCACTGCCTTCTTTTGAGCGGTACCGACATTTT
>JBJXGJ010000010.1:0-9294 GCA_046153805.1 Ferruginibacter sp.
ACACAGATTTCTCTAATTATTTTACGGAGCCCACAAAAGCACAGCAAGGTTATCGCCAGGTTTTTGAAAAAGGTTTTGTAGCAGATTATCCACTAACGATAAAACATAAAAACGGTAACCTTACCGACGTATTGTACAATGCTTCTGTTTACAAAGATGATAATGGAAATGTACTTGGCGTTTTTGCAGCAGCCCGGGATATTACAGAGCAAAAATGGGCAAAAGATTTACGAATTGCCAACAAAGAACTAGCTTTTCAAAATGAAGAAAAAGAAAAACGGGCGGCAGAGTTAATCAATGCTAACAAAGAATTAGAATCATTCACTTACATATCCAGTCACGATTTGCAAGAGCCATTACGAAAAATACAAATCTTCGCTACCCGTCTCATTGCTGATGAATCAAAAAGCCTATCTGATAGAGGCAAAGAATATGTTCTAAGAATGCAGGATGCAGCCAATCGTATGCAAGTTTTGATTACCGATTTGCTTGCATACTCCCGAACAACTACTTCGGAACGAAAATTTGAAACATCAGACCTCAACGAAATAATAGAATCAGTAAAAAAAGACTTCGCAGAAACCATTGCTGAAAAAAAAGCAATCATTAAAACAAATGAAATGTGCGACGCAGATATCATCCCCTTTCAGTTTCGCCAACTCATGCACAACATCATTGGCAACTCGCTTAAATTTTCAAAACCAGATTTACCACCGCAGATATTAATAAAGAGCAGAATTATAACAGGCAGTAAAGTAAATAACCAACATCTTTTGCCAGAAAAAGATTACTGCCACATTACTATTACCGACAATGGCATTGGCTTTGAACCGAAATATAAAGACCACATTTTTGAATTATTTAAACGCCTTCACGACAAAGAAAAAACAACAGGCACTGGTATCGGGCTTACCATCGTAAAAAAAATTGTAGAGAATCACAATGGGGTAATTACAGCAGCAAGCGAACTAAACAAAGGGGCAACCTTTGATATTTATATTCCTTCAACTTGACTTTAAACTGCAATGAAGGTAAACCGCTTTTTACAACATTTTGTGCTAACATCAAACATTGGTGCTTCAAAGTTCCCCCTGTAAATTTTCGTGTGCCACCAACTTTGGCTATCTGGGAGTTTCGAAACTTAGGAAAACTGCCGTCCGCCGAATTAGGTGGATATGAATTCGATCTCGTATTTCCCAAATGAAAAAGCCACTTCTCTCGAAATGGCTTCGTTGTATCGGGGAGCAGACTTGAACTGCCGACCTTCGGGTTATGAATCCGATGCTCTAACCAGCTGAGCTACCCCGACATCACAACAAACAATTACACTATTACCTAACTGTTTTGGGCGGCAAAAATAGCGGTTTTTATCTTAACAAGGAACATTTTCCGCATCAATTTATTAAAACTGTTTTAAATATACAATGCATTTTATTAAATGATGAAGTTGTATAATAAGAATTATGTAACTGTGAATAAACAGATTGGAGATTATAGCCCTTTAGTACTCTTTGAGAAATTACTTCAATCAGAGATATTATGGAATTGCAAAAAGACAAAAAATTACTAAAGGTTAAAATTTATTCTCTCTGTTCAATATTAAAAATTACACATTACACTGTATAATTATTTAACTCCAAAACAAAACAAACCATGAAAAAAATCTTAACCAGTCTTTTTGCATTATGTTTTTTTAGTGCAACAACTATGGCGCAAGTCGCAATACAGGATCCTCCAAATGCAACTCAAAGCAAAGTGAAAGCCGTAGCTCCCCTCGCTAAAGTTGCACCAGTTACTAAGACCACCACAGTTGCTCCAAAACCGGCTGCAACTAGCCGTGCGGTTGTACTTAAAAAAGATGGCACGCCAGACAAACGTTATAACAATGTAGCTACTGCTTTTCCATTAAAAAAAGATGGCACATCAGATAAACGCTATAAACCCAACAAAAAAAGTTAGTCCGTTAAACACACTTAACAAAAAGCCCTTCGCAAGTTGAAGGGTTTTTAATTTTACTTTTTCTGGTACAGTCTTTTCATAGCAACTGTAAAACAAATTATGAAAAGTAAAAAAGAAACCTCCGATAAAAACTCAGTTGAAAAAGTTGCAGATCTAAAAAAAGAAACAACAACAAAAGACCCTTTGCACAAAGGCTACAACGAAAAAAATCCTACACAACCAGAAGGAGCATTTAAGCCGGATTCAAAAAAGTAGCGTTACTTTTTTATTCTTGGTATCCATTTCACTTCGGATACCTGTAGCAAATGTGCCACATAACGGGAGAGCGCAAAAAGATGATCGCTTAATCGGTTAAGGTATATTATTACCAATGGGTCTACAAAAACATCTTCCTCCACCATGTGTACGCAAATACGTTCTGCACGTCTGCAAACACATCGGGCTATGTGCAATGTTGACACGGCAGGATGCCCACCTGGCAATACAAAAAATTTCATAGGTGGCAACGCTTCCAGCATTCTGTCTATATCGTTTTCCAGGTAAGTAATGTCATCTTCTAGCAAATCCGGAATCTTCATCAATGGTTCTTTATCAGGATCGCAGGCAAGTGAAGATCCTATGGTAAAAAGCCTATCCTGCACCTCTTTTAAAACCACTTTACACGCGTGGTCTTCTATTAAATCTCCACACAAACCAATGTAGGAATTTAACTCATCTACCGTGCCGTAGCTTTCAATACGAATATGACTCTTGGGTACTTTTGTACCACCAATCAAACTTGTTTTGCCGGCATCTCCAGTTTTTGTATATATTTTAAAAGACATAGGAAGAGTTTAAGGTTCATGGTTGAAGGTTAGCAGTAACGAAACCCCTTCAAATCACTATCCTTTAAATGTTTTATGAATGAAGTTATTTTTTTACTGATTGTTTCACATTTCAATTTAAGTTCTTCAAATTTAATGATGTCAATATGTGTTCTGTCAAATGCTCTGTAAAGTTGCGATCTTACTTCTCCATTTGAAGCTTTTTCTATGATTAAAAAATTGATAAATTCTTGGTTGCCAGATCTTTCAAATCCTTCTGCAATATTATCCATCGCCGAACCCGAACTTCTGGAAATTTGATTTCTTAGCTCAAAATCTTTTGAGAAAGATCCACTCCCATATATCACCCACAATTCATTGGCCTGCTGTCTGGCCATCTGCCATACTTCCAAATCTTCAAATTTTGATACCGTTGACATTAAAAAGTTTAAGGTTTAAAGTTCAATGTTCTGCGAAACAAAAACCTCTTTAAATTCATACGCTGGAAATTATTAAGGAGATGAGTATTTATGCCGTTCAACATTAAATAAAGATTGCTATTTGAAAAAACCTTGGACCATCAACCTTGAACCTTATTGGTTACTCAAAGTCGGCATTGCATTCAGTTTATCTGTTTCTATTAAACCATCTTTCAGCCTAATTACTCTTCGGGCAAAACCTGCAATATCTTCTTCGTGTGTTACCAAAACAATGGTATTACCATCTGCATGTATCTTACCTAAAATATTCATTATTTCGTGCGAAGTTTTGGAGTCTAAATTACCGGTAGGTTCATCTGCCAAAATAATTGCAGGGTTGTTTATCAACGCTCTCGCAATAGCAACCCGCTGGCACTGGCCACCACTTAGTTCATTTGGCTTATGATCCATACGGTCATCCAGCTTTACTTTTCGTAAAACCGCTGCTGCCCGTTCCGCTCGTTCACTTTTGCTTACGCCGCTGTATATTAAAGGCAGGGCTACATTTTCTGCCGCAGTAAGCCTGGGCAATAAATTAAACTGCTGAAACACAAAACCAATTTCCTTATTTCTCACTGTTGCAAGGTCATCATCTTCCATTCGGCTCACGTCTTGTCCATTCAAAATGTAACGGCCACCCGTTGGGGAATCTAGGCATCCTAAAATATTCATGAGTGTAGATTTTCCACTACCGCTCGGCCCCATCAACGCCACATAATCGTTTTTAAAAATATCCATTGTTATTCCTTTAAGCACAGGCAACTCCTGCTTACCAAGAAAATAGCTTTTTTTAATATTTTGCAGTTCAAGTATAGGCGACGAATTCATATTATATTATTTTGGAAAAATTAGTTTTTTATTACGTTGGGTACAATAAAAAAAGGCACATTTTTAAATGCTGCATTTTGCAATGCTGCATCATTGGTTATGCTACCTGCCACGGCATCCATGCGCAGCACATTTACATTGTCCGTTATATGCAATAAGGGTGCTACACCGGCGGTATCAAGCACATTCATTTTATCTATAAAGTCAGGCATATTTTGCAGATCACTCTTTATTTGCTGCTTCTCTGCATCGCCAAATTTTAATTTAGCAAGGTTTGCAAATTTGTCTATCATTGCATCGTTTACTTCCATATTACAAACTTAGTTATTTAAGCGGACTGGCTACGGCATTTTACACAGACGGATAAGATTATCAGAAATCCTAAAACCGGCGATGTATTTTATTATCTTCGCCGCAATATCTTAACCATGAGCCCAGCAACCAATTCTACCCCAAAAAATATAGTGATGAGTGGCATAAGACCCACGGGCTTTTTACACCTTGGTAATTATTTTGGTGCCATAAGAAACTATGTAAAAATGCAGGATGAGTTTGAATGTTATTTTATGGTAGCAGACCTTCACTCCCTCACCACACACCCCGATACCGCCGCACTTAGGCAAAATGTTTACCGAGTGTTGGCAGAAAATATTGCCTGCGGTTTAGACCCCGACAAAGCTGCATTTTATTGCCAAAGCCATATAAAAGAAACAGCTGAATTATACCTTTACCTCAACATGCTTGCTTACATGGGCGAGCTGGAAAAAACAGTAACTTTTAAAGACAAAGCCCGCCAAAACCCTGACAATATTAATGCAGGTTTGCTTACCTACCCAGTATTACAAGCGGCAGATATTTTAATACACCGGGCAAGCTATGTGCCTGTAGGCAAAGACCAGGAGCAGCACTTAGAAATGGCACGCACATTTGCTAACAGGTTTAATCATCGTTATGGAAATGTGTTCCCCGAGCCGCGGGCGTTTAATTATGATAACGAATTAATAAAAGTACCCTCACTTGATAATACCGGCAAAATGAGCA
The DNA here is from genome assembly GCA_046153805.1 of Ferruginibacter sp. Classification (GTDB taxonomy): domain Bacteria; phylum Bacteroidota; class Bacteroidia; order Chitinophagales; family Chitinophagaceae; genus Ferruginibacter. Next base: position 5,111 of record JBJXGJ010000010.1, read on the forward strand.
AGAGCGAAAACCAAGCGGCAACTTTATACCTCGCAGATGATGCTGATACCATTGTAAAAAAAATAAAAAAAGCATCAACGGATAACGGACCCACGGAGAAAAATTCGATAATGCCTGATTATATTGAGAACATTTTTGCCTTGATGAAACTGGTTAGCAGTGAAGAAAAATTGCAGAAATACAAAAATGATTTCAACAATGCAAGCATACGCTATGGAGATATGAAAAAAGACCTTGCTGAAGATATGGTAAATTTTATAAGTCCCATACGGCAAAAAGCGCAGGATATTTTAAACGACGAAAATTCACTTAATGTAATAATGCAAAAGGGCGCAGAAAAAGCAAACAATAGTGCTCATGCAACTATGAAGGCGGTGAGGAATGCGATGGGGTTGAATTATTGAGAATATGCTCGGGACAAAAATGCTTTTTGTGCAAGCTGAGAAGCAGTCCCGCAAAAGGCGGATCAGCGTCGTTGTGCCTGCCTGCCGGCAAAGGCAAATCGCTCACTTCAGGCCACACCTTTGCTTATTATTAATAGAAGAGAATCTTCATACTGAATATGTAATGGATAAAAGTTATTTGGGTTAAAAGCAAAATGGAATTTATAATTTTCTTAAATTATTACCCTATAAAATCTTTGCGTTCCTTCCCCGTTCGAAACGAATCCGGATGAGGTTTTTAAAGATATAAAAATTTGTTAACAGCCAAACAAACGTAACCTTCTTAATTGTTTACATATTAATCCATATTATATTTACAAATACTAAAAACTATTTATGAAAATTCTCAACATTTTAATTGCATTTTTTGCGACTGTCTGTTTTAACCAGCATTTATCTGCACAATACAACAAAGCAGATATGTTGCCTCTTAACCCAAAAGCTACGACCGGCAAATTACCAAATGGCATTACTTATTACATTATGCCAAACAGCAAACCAGAGAAAAAAGTAGAGCTTCGCCTTGCATTGCAAAGCGGCAGTGTAAGTGAAGATGATGACCAGCAGGGGCTCGCACACATGGCAGAGCACATGGCTTTTAATGGCACCAAAAACTTTAAAAAGAACGACATCGTTTCTTTCTTGCAGGATATTGGTGTAGGTTTTGGCAGCGATTTAAATGCTTATACTTCGTTTGACCGAACTGTTTATATTTTACCCATACCAACAGACAAACCGGGCAACTTGGAAAAAGGTTTTCAGGTTCTGGAAGACTGGGCACAGAACGTAACCTATAATACAGAAGATATTGAAGGTGAAAGACAGATCATTTTAGAAGAAAGCAGGTTGGGCAAAGGCGCCAATGACAGAATGTTACAAAAATGGTTACCTGCTTATTTTAATGGTTCCCGTTTTGGGAGCAGGTTGCCCATTGGTAAAGACAGCATTATCAGTAATTTTAAGCCAGACCTTATCAGAAAATATTATAAAGACTGGTACAGACCAGATCTTATGGCCGTAATTGTAGTTGGAGATATTACCAAAGAAAAAGGGCTTGAAATGATTACCAAACATTTTGGTAGCATTTCGCCAATTGCAAACCCAAGGGCACTTCCGCCATTTGAGTTTCCGGCATATAAAGATGACAGAGCTGTTGTTGTTACAGACAAGGAAGCAACAGGTTTTAACGTACAAATGTCGTGGCCTGCTTTTGAACAAAATGCACTCACAACTGTAGGAGATTATAAAGATTATATAACCGAATCTTTATTCAATGCCATGCTCAATGCACGTTTTAGAGAAATTACCCAAAAGCCAAACCCACCGTTTGTATTTGCAGGCGGAAGTTTTGGTGGCTTGGTAAAAGGGTTTAACCAGTTTAGTGTAAGTGCGGGGACTGGTACAAATGACCCTTCAAAAGCAGTAAAGGTTTTAATAAATGAAATAGAAAGGGTAAATCAATATGGTTTCATTCCGGCGGAATTAGAGCGGGCAAAAAAGAACCTGTTTTCCAACTACGAAAGCCAGTTTAAAAGCAAAGACAAAACAGAATCTGGCAATTTTGTAGAAGAATACATCACCCTGTTTTTAGATGGCGATGCAGCACCCGGTATTGAAAATGAATTTGGATACGTAAAACAATTTTTACCGGAAATTACTTTGGCAGATGTAAATAAGCTGGCAGATAAATTAAAAGAAAACCCAAAGCGTTTTGTAAACATTACTGGTCCCGAAAAAACGGAGAATTTTAAATTACCTACCGATGATGAATTGGTGGCCATGGTAAACACAGCCGCCGCAGAGAAAGTTACGGCGTATGAAGAAAAAACAATCGCTACAGATTTACTTAGCAAAAAGCCGGTTGCAGGAAAAGTAACTAAGAAAACAACCAACAAAATATTGGGCAGTACAGAATTGTTGTTGAGCAACGGCGTTACCGTTACCCTAAAGCCAACAGATTTTAAGGCAGACGAAATAAAACTACAGGGAGCCAGGTATGGCGGCAGCAGCAACTATAATTTAAAAGATAAATTTTCTGCACAATATGCCACAGCAGTACAGGCTGCTATGGGCTTTGGCAGTTTTGCGCCACAAGATCTTACAAAAGTAATGAGTGGCAAAAAGGCATCTGCCGGTGTTTCATACACAGAAACGAAAGATGTAGTAAGTGGAAATGCCACCATTAAAGATTTAGAAACGATGTTTCAAATGCTTTATTTAAAAGTAACAGATCAAAGAAAAGATACCGCTTTGTTTACTTCGTTTGTAAATAAAAACAAAGCTCAGGTCGCCGGTATTATGAGCAACCCACAAGCTGCGTTTATAGATACGATGTATAAGTTTATAAGTGGCAATAACCCAATGGCACCAATTGCAGTGCCGCACGCCGAATACTTCGATAAAATAAATCTTGACAGGGCCATGCAGATTTACAAAGAAAGATCTGGCGATGTTACAGGAATGCAGTTTGTAATTGTTGGTAGTTTTACAGAAGAAGCTATCATTCCTTTAATAGAAAAATACATTGCGAGTTTGCCTGCAAATGGCACCAAAACTGCTTACAAAGACAATAAAGTAAGACCCATAAGAGGCAATAAATTACTTGAGTTTAAGAAAGGTAAAGAACAGAAAAGTTTAGTAATGCAGCTATACAGTGGCGATGTGGCATACTCTGAAGATGCTGCACTAAAAGCAGAGGCAATGACAGAGGCGCTCAATATAAAAATAATAGAAGAAATAAGAGAGAAAGCCCAGGCAATATACGGTGGTGGTGTTTTCGGCGGTTTGCAGAAAGACCCTTACCCTGGTTACACCATGATGGCACAATTGCCTACAGGGCCTGAAAAAGTGGAAACTGTATTGACAAGTTTAAAAGGAGAAATAGAAAAAATACAAAAAAACGGTCCTGCGCCAGAAACTTTGGAAAAAGTAAAAAAACAATGGCTTGAAAAATACAGGGAAAATTTAAAAGACAATGATACATGGGCCAATGTATTGCTTGATGCTAAAGTAGAAGGGTCTAATACTGACAGGTTTATTAATTATGAAAAATATGTAAAAGCTATAACAGTCGCAGATGTGCAAAAAGCTGCAAAAATTTATTTGAACCCGGCAAATATGATAACAGCCGTGCAGTTACCTGAAAAAGCCGCAGAAAAAACACCGTTGGTTATTGGTGACCGAATAACCAAAGTAATAGAAACATTTGATATTACAGATGCCGAGGTTACGATAGATATTGTGGACAATGCGGAGGCAGATGGCGACCAGGTAACTCTATATTTTAACGGTACCGTTGTAGCAAGCAAGCAAACACTTACCGAAAAAACAATGTCTTACAAAGTGAAAGCGGTAAAAGGTACTAACAACATTATTATGTTTGCAGAAAACGAAGGTACTACCCCACCAAACACTGCCCTAATGCTCATAAGAAGTGGTGGTAAGGAATACAGAGCAACTGTGAGAAGCGATTTGAAAGAAAGTGGTGCAGTGCAGCTAAACTTTAAGTAAAAAATAAATAACAAATACCAAATGGCAATGCATAAATGTGTTGCCATTTTTTTTCTAATGGTGCAGACAATAAATGATACCTCAAAAAAAGGCGAAAATGCCTAATAAATGCAAGAACTGCACCGCTCATCTTGTCTACTTTGGATAAACTTTCTATCATTTTAATAAAAAAATGCCGCTGGTTATTTTGACCCTAAAAAAACATTTTCTTTGAAATAATTACCCTTACTT
>JBJXGJ010000019.1:0-5178 GCA_046153805.1 Ferruginibacter sp.
TAGATTTATGGCTATCCTTCTAAATTAAAAATAGATTGATTGTGTTTGAACTTTTAAAGCTCCGTAGGAGCGAAATGCCAGTAAAATATATATTTAAGAGGATCACCAGAGCTCCGTAGGTGCGAAATGTTTTCTAAAAAAATAATCGAGCTGCTTCAATCTATTGCACAATAAAAGATGAAAAAAGATTTACTGATGAAGGGCTGCGGGATGGGCAGTAGTAGCTGCCGCCAAAATAAATTTTACAGTAAAAAAACTTTGTGGCGGCACTACTACATACAGCCCGAGCAAATGCTCAATATTATTCTTCCTCCCATAGCCCCAATTACCATTCGTTGTGTAACTTTTTATTATAGGCGATAAAGGTTTGTGTTTTATCTGCACGCTCGCCAAAAAACTTTAATGGGCCTTCCATTTGTTTTGGTTTCATGTAACCGGGTAATGGCGCTGGTTGTGCATCTGTACTGCCCATAAAAACGGTAGTTGGGTACGAGAGTTGCCCGCCAGTTAAATAAATAGCCAATTCATTCGTTCGGTATTGTGCATTGTATTTGTAAACTTTATTGTTGAATGTAATGGGGTCTTTTTGCTCGGCATTAAATTTTACGGCATAGTATTTCTCATTAACATAAGTAGATAATTTGTCATGTTGGTAGGTTGTTTTATCCATTTGTTTGCACCAGCCACACCAGTCTGTGTAAATATCTATGAGGACAGGTTTGGGATTTTTTGCATAGGCTTCATTTAGCTGTGCAATGGTTATCCAGTTTATTTTTTCTTTTTCGTTTTTATGAAATGAAAAAAGCATTATTATCGGAATAAGTAAAACAGTGGTGGCTGCAAATTTCTTCATGGGTAAATACTTTAGCTTTGTAAAATGAGTGAAAAGTTAAGTCAAAAAATGGTAGTGGCAATCACCGGTGCCAGCGGTTCTGTTTATGCAAAAGTATTATTAACAAAATTATCGCTGTTAACGGATCAAATTGAGGAGTTAGGCGTGGTAATGACAGAGAACGCAAAGGATGTGTGGCAAACGGAATTAGGGAACGACAGCTATAAAGATTTTGATGTAAAATATTTTGGTCAGCAGGATTTTTATGCACCTTTTGCATCTGGCTCAGGGCAATATAAAACCATGATAATTGTGCCTTGTAGTATGGGTACACTTGGAAGAATAGCAACCGGTATTTCCAATGATTTAATTACTCGTGCGGCAGATGTTATTTTAAAAGAAAGAAGAAAATTAATTTGTGTGGCGAGAGATACGCCGTATAATTTAATGCACATAAGAAATATGGAAACTATCACGCTGGCAGGTGGTATTATTTGCCCAGCAACGCCTTCGTTTTACAGCATGCCAAAAACCATTGAAGAGGTTGCGGCTACAGTTGTTGATAGGATAATTGACCTCGCAGGGTTGCAACAAAAAAGTTATAGATGGGGAGAATCATCGTAGTTAGTAATAATATTTGGAATTTTAATCTTCTACTTTTAAGCAAAAAAAATCCCGCAATTAGCGGGAATTTTTAACTGGAAATGAATTTTCTATTACCTTAAATCTACTACCTCAACACCAGGGTATAATTTTGCATCATACGCAAATGTAGCATCAGGTACGTTTGCGTTGGGGGTAAGACTCGTAGTACTGTAAGTATATTTATTACCTGTCTTTTCAAAAAGCTTGGTAGATGTGATAGAATTTTTATCTACATATAAAAGAATTTTGAAAAATGGTTTTGTCTTATCAATTGGGGTAAGTTCAATTTCGTTTACCGATTTTGTTACACTATTAAGTTTATACAAAAAATCTTTGTCGTAAAAGTTTGTAAACAATTTTTGTGGAGTAAGGCTATTGGCAGATGGATCAATTTTGCTGATGGTTACTTCTTTCGATGCTTTGTCAAGTGTCCATATATTGCTTCCGTCAGAAAAAATTTCCTGCCCCGTTACGCTTATTCTGTATTTACTTCCTTTCATATAAACAGTTCCCGTCTTTATGCCAAGGCTTTTACCGGCGGCATTTTCTATTTTTAAAGCAAATTTTCCCGTAACGGTCTTAAAGGTTTTAAACTTTGTGCTTACTGCATCTAATATTTTTTTTGCCTGCGGATCGCTGACGCCCATTCCTTTTGGCACCTGTGCGTTTACTGATAAAAACCCTACTGTCATCATTATCAAAAAGGTAGATACTTTTTTCATCTTCATTTTTTTATTTTTTTTAGAATTGCAAATATACGCAATAGACGCGGCGCATGGAAACCAGTTTAAACAAGCTATGGCAAAAAAATGTTAATGTAAATTGATGATAAAGTGTTTATAAACTAATCTTTAAACAAATACAAAATCAATATTTTTGTCGCCCATGGCTAAATCTGCAGCAGAAACTCCTTTAATGATTCAACACAATGCCATCAAGGCTAAATATCCCGATGCAATATTGTTATTTCGTGTGGGAGATTTTTACGAGACTTTTGGGCAGGATGCAATCATTACATCTCAGGTTTTAGGTATAACGCTTACAAAAAGAAACGGTGCCAATGTTGCATCGGCTGAGCTTGCAGGTTTTCCTCATCATGCACTAGATACTTATTTGCACAAATTGGTAAAAGCAGGTTTTCGTGTGGCTATTTGCGACCAGTTGGAAGATCCTAAAATGGCCAAGGGAATTGTGAAACGTGGTGTAACAGAACTGGTAACGCCAGGTGTTGCAACTAGCGATAAATTGCTGGAGCACAACACCAATAATTTTCTTGCAGCCTTGCATATTTCAGATGCAGTAACTGGTATTTCTTTTCTGGATATTTCTACAGGTGAGTTTTTTATTGCCGAAGGCGACAAGGAATACACTGATAAACTGCTCCAAAGTTTACAACCGGCAGAAGTTATTTTTCAACGAAACAAACAAAAGTTTTTTAAAGAAGCCTATGGCAATTCATTTTTTACTTACACATTAGATGAATGGATTTTTGCTGATGTGTATGCAACGGAAATTTTATTGAAACACTTTGGAACGCATAGTCTAAAAGGTTTTGGGGCAGATGGCATGCATGCCGGTATTATTGCAGCAGGAGCTATTTTACATTATTTAAAAGATACAGAACACCCTAACCTACAGCATATAACATCGCTACAACGAATAAACAAAGAAGATCATTTGTGGATGGACCGTTTTACCATCAGGAATTTAGAATTGATCAGCAACAATGAAAGCAGCAGTCTTTTTAAAACGCTGAACAATACCGTTTCGCCGATGGGCGCACGGTTAATAAAGCGGTGGATGTTGATGCCTTTAAATGATATTGGTAGAATAGATGAACGGTTAAATGCAGTTGAATTTTTTATAAAAGAAACAGATATCCGTTTACAAATAAGTAAGCATATCAAATTGGCTGGGGATGTGGAAAGACTAGCGGCAAAGGTGCCGCTTAAAAAGATAAATCCACGGGAAGTTTTGCAGGTGGCGAAAGGGTTACAGCAGACTGAAGAAATAAAAAAGACATGTGAAGCATCCAGCAACGAATATTTAAAAAGGTTAGGAGATTCATTAAACAGTTGTACTTACATTCTGCAGAAAATTTTAAAAGAGATTACCGAGAATCCGCCTGCTGCGGCAAACAAGGGAGGATTAATTGCAAGTGGTATTAATGAAGAGCTTGATGAGTTGCGTAAAATAGCCAGCGGGGGTAAAAATTATTTACTGGAACTGCAACAAAAAGAGGCGTTGGCAACGGGTATTTCGTCTCTTAAAATAAGTTTTAATAATGTGTTTGGTTACTATTTAGAAGTAACAAATCTGCACAAACCAAAAGTGCCTGATACCTGGATACGCAAACAGACTTTGGCCAATGCAGAACGTTATATTACACCCGAGTTAAAAATTTATGAAGAAAAAATAGTTGGCGCAGAAGATAAGATTTTTCAGATTGAACAACAGTTGTTTCAGGAGTTGTTGAATGAGCTGCAGGATTATATTGCACCTATGCAGGTAAACGGGCATGTAATGGCCGTGCTGGATTGCTTGGGTTGTTTTGCCAGCAATGCGCTGCAGTTTAATTACAAAAAACCCGTACTGCATGATGGGTTTGAAATGGAGCTGAAAGACAGCAGGCATCCTGTTATAGAAAGGAATATTCCGCAAGGCGAATCATACATTAGCAATGATATATTTTTGGAAAATACCGGCAACCAGCTTATTATTCTGACGGGTCCAAATATGAGTGGTAAAAGTGCAATACTTAGGCAAACAGCGTTGATAACCTTGATGGCACACATGGGAAGTTTTGTTCCGGCATCGGCTGCAAAAATTCCATTGACAGATAAAATATTTACAAGGGTAGGGGCATCAGATAATATTACCGGTGGTGAGAGTACATTTATGGTAGAAATGAATGAAACGGCAAGTATTATAAATAATTTAACAGCACGCAGTTTGATTTTGTTGGATGAAATTGGCAGGGGAACATCAACATACGATGGTATTTCTATTGCATGGAGCATTGCAGAATTTATCCATAATTCTCCTCATGCCCCTAAAACATTATTTGCGACGCATTACCACGAGTTGAATGAGCTGGAGGATAAATTTGACAGGATAAAAAATTACCACATCACCAATAAAGAAGTAGGTAATAAAATAATATTTCTTCGCAAATTGGCACCGGGCGGCAGTGTACACAGTTTTGGTATTCATGTTGCTCGAATGGCAGGTATGCCTCCGCAACTAATTGACAGAGCCAATGAAATATTGCTACAGTTAGAAAAAAAGAACGAAGCCGAATATGAAAAAGGAGCTGTGCACTCGCCCGATATGAAACAAAAAGTAAAAGAAATTGCCATGCCCAAAATGCAATTGAACATATTTGATGCACATTCATTAACCTTTGAAGAAATTAGAAATATCTTAGATACTGTAGATATTAACCGGCTCACTCCGGTAGAGGCATTGTTGAAACTGCAGGAAATAAAGTCAAGAATTAAATAACTGATTCTACTATTTTTTAATTTCATTCAGATTGTTTCTTATTTAATGATTGCTAAACGAAAAACTTTTACCAAAGTTTTCATAAATATTCACATTAGGTTGATAACAATAAAATAATGTTTAACAAACTTCGTTAAATTTGTATTAACCACAATATAGGTATTCATGCAATTTGATAAAGTAAAACTAATTGACAT
>JBJXGJ010000023.1:0-5402 GCA_046153805.1 Ferruginibacter sp.
TTAAATAGACGAAGTATAAAAATATTCATATCTTTACAAAAATTAAGGTATGATTAAAATAGAGTTTAACGACGAAAAAGAAGTTGAAGTTCTAATAGAGATGTATCTCAATAAAGTTAAAAATAAAAAGGATCAATTATCGGATCTAGAAACTGAGATACAGGAACTTAATGCTAAAGTTTTACAGTTAAGAAGGGCTTTACAGGGTGGAGAAGGAACCTATGGGAAAGTGGGTAGTGATGAATTATACTCATCAAAGTGGCAATGGGTCAAGAAAATTTGTTTTGCTTTAGAGTTCACTAAAAAAGCATTAACCGCAAATGAAATTTTTGATGTTTTATCAAAATTTGAGATGGAATTTAATTTGGAGAAACGAAAGATAATGAGTAGTATTTCAGGGACTTTATCATCGAAATCAGGAAGTTATGAAGACAGAAAGGATTTTATTAAAAAAGAGGGAGAGACAGGTGAATATGAATATCAAATTTGGAAAGAAGATTATAGTTTAAAAAAGAACATTTTTTATTCCGGAAATGAAATTACAATTGAAGATTTACCTTTTTAATTTTTATAATGCTCGGAGATACTTTGAATAAATAAAAACTTTTATGTGAGTGAAATTTTAGATTTTGTCAATACTGCTAAGAATGATGGTTACGACCCCTTAATAGAATTTTTTTTAGGAAATGTTCCAAATTTTCAAGCAATGTCAATAATTGCTGAGTGCGATGTTGACTTAAGAGGTTGTAGAAAAATAATTAATGCTTATGGGGTAAACCATGCAATAAAAAGGCATGGTAATGATAGGGAAGAAGCAAAATACCAGCAAGTAGGTCTTGTTGATTCAGATTTTCAAGAAATTCCCTTAATTCTTTCAAATCCTGATAAATTTGAAAGAGGAAAAGATACAAACAGAGGAAATCCGGTTTTAAAATTTTATAAAAAAATAAAAAATAAAAATTACACAGTCGTTATGACTTATTTCAAAGGAGGAAGAAAAGGAGCAAAATTAGAATTTGATACCATGTATATTAAGAAATAAAAAGTCGGTGCTAAAAAACACCGACAAGCTTCATAATATTGGGTAACAGGGAAACGTGCTAACCCTTTTACGGGCCGTCGCTCACACGTCCTAAACGTTCTGTTACGGTGTAAATGTACATATTTTTTCGATATAATATTAATTTAGGCACCTATTTTAAACTTTTGTTAGGACTAAAAAATATAAATGATTGATACTTATTTAAAACAGAGGGGGAATTTAATAAAATACTCATTTTTAATTATAAAAAATACCAACAAATGACCAATGACATTAAATGCCCAAACTGCGGGCACATGTTCGATGTAGAAAATGTAATAGCTGCAGATCTTGAAAAAAAACTGGAAACCAAATACCAGAATAAATTACAACAATCACTTACCAAAATAGAAGAAACTGAAAAGAAATTTGAAGCAGAAAAACTTTTATTCGAAGAAAAAAAGAAAAACGAAAACGAGCTTTTTATAAAAAAAGTACAGCAGGAAAAAATAAAGATGGAAGCCGAAATGCAGGAACAGTTAACGAAAAGTATTTCATCTGATTTTGAAAACCGTCTAAAATTACTGCAGCAGGAAAAAAATGACAATGAAGAAAAATTAAAAGAAGCACGCAGGAAAGACTTAGAGTTTTTACAGTTAGAACAACAATTAAAAAACAAAGAAGCAGAACTTGAAATAACAGTACAAAAAAAGTTACAGGAAGAGCGACACAGCATCGGCGAACAAATACGCAAGCAGGAAATTGAAAAAAATTCAATGAAAGAAAATGAGCAAAACATGCGCATGCGGGAGCTCGAAAAACAATTGGAGGACCAGAAAAAACTCGCAGAAGAAATGAAACGCAAAGCTGAGCAAGGCTCTATGCAATTACAGGGTGAAGTGCAGGAACAGGCTTTAGAAGAAATGCTTGCAGCAACATTTCCATTTGATGTAATAAGCGAAGTAGGTAAAGGTATAAGAGGTGCAGATTGCATACAAACGGTGCGCAACCACGTAGGGCAGGAATGTGGCAAAATTATTTATGAAAGCAAACGAACCGAAGCATTTACTGCAGAATGGATAGAAAAACTGAAAAAAGACATGCTTGCTACGGGTGCAGATATTGCCGTTATTGTTACTAAAACAATGCCGAAAGATCTACAACAGTTTGGCGAAAAAAACGGTGTATACATCTGTACTTTTTCAGAAGCCCGTAGCCTTGCATTGGTTTTAAGAAATGCCATTTTAAAAATAAGCGAAAGCAGAACAAGCCAGGAAAATAAGGGTGAAAAAATGGTAGCTATGTATAATTACCTTACAAGCCACGAGTTTGTTGGCAATATGAACGCCATGCGGGAGGGCTTTAGAGGTCTCCGTTCCATGATGCAAAAAGAGAGAGAAGATTTTTAGAAAAATTTTAAAAAGAAATAAAAACAAATTGAACTTATTATTCAAAATTCATTGCATATCTCAGGATCCGTAGAAGGCATAGCGGGGCAGGAATTAAATATGCAGTTGGTGGATGGAGAAGAATAAATACAGTAAGGACTGAAAGATTTAAAAATAATTTTTGCATGTGTAAAGCGCATGTAAACTGAGCGTAAAAAAATTACATGCCTCAAGATACTGTTTGGTTGAACGATAAGGAGAGCTTTTTGGTCCTGGATTCCAATACCGCAATTGATAAAGCCACCATTCAAAAAATAATGAATGAATCGGCAGACAAGGCTTATGTAAATGACGAAGCATATTATAATAATTTAGGTGATTACTTCTTAGTTTTTATTTTAATCTGCCTGGCTTTATTTATAATGTATGCATATAAACAGGCAAGAAAGAAAAGAAAGAACCCTTTTGATGATTATTCCGATTGGGTAGAAATTGGCACAAGACCATATGGACCGGTGCCGGATAACGATGATGCTAAAAGTTTATTAAACAGAAGAATAGCCCCGCGAAGACCGCCTGAAGTGCTGACTTATTTTGGTAAAGATCTAAATTTTACAACCCAACAAATTGTAGATGTATTAACGAAACGATTCCGCTATTTCAACAATCTAACTGCCGAAAAGAAGAATCTATTTCTTAACAGGCATAGAAAGTTTTTAAGAAGTAAAACTTTTAGAATACATGACAAAAGCGGCTTTAAAGAGATGCCCATTTTAATTTCTGCTACCGCTATTCAAATGAGCTTGGGCTTGGAAGAATACATGCTTCCGCACTACAAAAACATTCATATTTTCCCACAGGAATTTTTAGGCATTGAGCCATCTATAAGATTTTTAGAAGGGAATGTTTCCGGTAATTGCATAAACATTTCTTGGAAACACTATTTGCTTGGTTACGAAAATTCGACCAACGGCCAAAACGTTGGATTACATGAAATGGCACACGCTTATTATTGCCAAAATATGATTTCCTTAGAAGACAGAGACAAATCGTTTGCGGCCAGTTACAATTATTTTAGCACGCATGGAGAAAGTGTTCTTGAAATTGAAAAAAGTTCCGCTAAAAGACTTTACTCAGACTATGGTTTAAAAAACCTCCAAGAATTTTGGGCAGAAAGTGTGGAAGTTTTTTTTGAAAAACCAGCTGCAATGAAGGAGCAATACCCAGACCTTTATACAACAATGTGCAGGCTGCTCAATCAACAAACAGAAAACATTACGTAATTACCCACGACAGATTATTTCCATCAATCAGCGTATTCTCCAACCAAAGCTCAATCTTATCTTGTTTTGCAAAATGACAAAGTGCCCTATATCCTTTGTCGTTTTTAGACAACGAAAAAAGTTGCATGTGTTTTTTAAAATCCACCTCACCCAGTCCATACCATTTAAACATAGCCTCTTTCATACTCCAGGCCATGGTGAGCATTGCCACGTTATTATCGTAGTTTCCAATTAAATTCTTTTCCGCTTCTGACAAAAATTTGTGTTGGATCCTTTCAATCTTTTCGTGTGGTATTTCAATATCTACCCCTACCCTGTTTTTTGTACTCACAATTGCAGCTGCATAATGCCCACAGTGCGATATAGAAAAATGATATGCCTCATTTTCCAGAAAAGGTTTTCGGGTATCAGCAATTTGTATGAGTGCCAACGGAAATTCAGGAAACAATTCCAGCAATAAAAACCTACCCGCAAGGTGTTGTAAGCGTTTATGGGGATGCGTAATGTTTCGTTGCAGCGGAACATGCTTTATAAAAAAATTCTCTGCTTCTGTAATATGCCAAACGCCTACTTTTGTAGCGGCGTTTATTTGCTGTAGATGAATGAGTGGCATAGCGCAAATGTAAAAGAAAAAGTGCCCAATATTGCTATAAGGTGTATGTGAAGTACTGAAAATGGATGACCATGGCTGCCACATTTTCTGTAAAAACCAAAATTGCGCAGCACATTGAAAATAAATTATGATTTTAAGCGATACACGCATTTTAGAAGAAATGGAAAAAGGAACTATTAAAGTTGTTCCTTATAACAGAACTGACCTTGGCAGTAACAGTTACGATGTACACCTCGGTAAAAACCTTGCGACCTACGAGCATGCCGAGCTGGATGCAAAGAAGCATAACCGCATTAAACACTTTGAAATACCCGAGGAAGGTATTTTATTGCTACCGCATATGTTTTACCTGGGCGTTACTGAAGAATACACAGAAACCCATGCACACGTTCCATTTTTAGAAGGTAAGTCATCTACAGGGCGCCTTGGTATTGATATACATGCAACTGCAGGCAAAGGTGACGTGGGCTTTTGTGGCCACTGGACGCTGGAGATTTCGGTAAAACAACCTGTGAGGGTTTATAAAGGAATGCCGATTGGCCAACTTATTTATTTTCCTGTAGATGGAAATATTGAAGTAAAATACAACCAAAAGAAAAATGCAAAATACAGCGGGCAGCCCGATGTGCCTGTGGAAAGTATGATGTGGAAAAATGCATTTTAAAAATTTTTTATGAAAAAAAACACACTCGCATTTATTATTTGCCTGAGTACAGTAGTGGGCATAAATGCTCAAAGCACGGCGGATTCTCTGTTAAGTTTTATAAAAACAAACCCTAATAGGTCATCGTTGTACTTAATGCAAAACGATACGATAGTGGCACGTTTAAACGAAAATAAAATGATGCCATTGGCAAGCACAGTTAAAATGCTTGTCGCTATTGAATTTGCAAAACAGGGAGCCAATAATATTTTTGATGTAAACGAAATGGTTTCCTTAAAAGAATTGGATAAATATTATCTGGCAAATACCGACTGCGATGCACATCCTAGTTGGCTTGCTTATGAAAAACAACAAGGTCATATCAGCAATGATAGTATTGCATTAATAAATGTAGCCAGGGGTATGATTCTTTTTAGCAGCAATGCAAATACAG
>JBJXGJ010000033.1:0-16125 GCA_046153805.1 Ferruginibacter sp.
CCCTGCTGTAAGTAAATGTTTTATCGCCATGTTTTTTGTTTTGGTTTTTGCAATTTTTATTATTTAATTATTTTGACGGTATTCCCTATTTTAAAACCTGTACTACTGGCATGCATATCATAACACACACCACTATTTAAATTTTTAGTGGTAATTGCTGTATTGTTTACCCCCGCTGTAACAACTATTGGCATGGTTAGCATTTGTTCACCGCAATGCATTGCTTATGGTTACTGTTGCTTTACCCGTATAAGAGCTACTAAAACTTAAAGTGATTTACCAACCGTTTCAGCAATTTGCAAAAAATTTAGCAATGGTACGAAGAATATTTAACCTAGCAATGCGTTTTAAACTGCTTAGGAAAGTATTATTTGTGAACGTTGGTTTTGGTTTGTAGAACTGCATTATTTGCCATCGAAACCTCATTTTTAATTTTAAACTATTGTTGAGAATTTAGGGGGTTGTAAAATAGAACAACCTTTAGAAGCTGTTTGAATGTAGTAATTCTTCTATTACCTTTTAAGTTTTTCCTCTAGTTTTCACCGTAGAGCGAAAAGTTCTCTGCGCAGCATCTTTACCGCCCTGCACTCCGCGGTGAACAAAAGCAACTGATTAAAAATGTTGTCTATCTAGGCGTTTCGGTTGATGGGACAGCAAACGATAAAAAAAGCGAAGGGTAAGAGTGGAGACACGAACCAGGCCGGCGGAACTACTACTCAAACAACAACAGAGTTGTCTCGTTCCGGTGCTACTCTTACACCTTTCTTATATCCAAACCCTTTAGCAGGCAACGTTTTATATATTGCTAACCTTGAAAACAAACCTGCGAAGTATAGAATTTTCAACACCGTAGGGCGAGAATTAGGTAGTGGTATAATAGAGGAACGCGGCATAGATGTTAGTGTATTAAAAGCAGGCGTCTATTTACTAGAGGTAGTTGATGGTACTGCTACTACAACGCTACGTTTTATAAAAAAAAAATTCATATTTGTCGATTTTCACAACATTGTTGATGTGAATTGATTTAATCTGGTTGCAGATGTAGTATTGTTGGTGTGCCGCCCACATCGCAAATAAAGTAGCCAAGCGCACCAACAACATTTGAGCAGATTGGCGAAAAAACGCTTTACAAATGTTATTGGCACGCTTACCGCAGTTTGCCCACACTTCGGATACCCCAATAGCCACACACCCCGCAAAGGGGGGATTCGACTACCCGATGCGCTGCCAAAAAGGATTGGGAAAGAAATCTTTGAAAGTTTGCACGCCGCTGGTTATGATCCAAGCGGCGGCTCGAAGATTTGAGCGAAACACTAACTGAGGCAAAAAAATGAAAATTTTAAACTGCACCAACTCCTTATTTTGGAGTAGTTTTACCATGAAAACTTATTAAATATGCTATCACTAAAAGGCAAAATAGCACTGGTAACCGGTGCAGGCAAGGGAATAGGAAAAGCAGTAGCACTGGCCTTGGCAAATGAAGGTGTACATGTAGGGATTATTGCACGAACACAGAAAGATTTAGATGAAGTAGCGGCCGCCATAAAATTATTGGGTGTAACTGTAGCAACAGCAACTACAGACATTAGTAAAATGGAAGAAGTAAATGCTGCGGTAGAAAAAATTAAAAAAGAACTTGGTGCGATTGACATTTTAATAAACAATGCCGGTACAGGAACCTTTGGAAAATTCATGGAGCTGGAACCTGAAGTGTGGGAAAATATTATACGGGTAAATTTATTTGGTGTGTATTATGCAACACGTGCTGTATTGCCTGATATGATAGAAAGACAATCTGGTGATATTATCAATATTTCATCTACAGCAGGCAAAGCCGGAAGTGCACAAACAAGTGCATATAGTGCTTCTAAATTTGCTGTGTTTGGATTAGGAGAAAGCTTAATGCAGGAAGTACGCAAACACAATATTCGTGTAACAACATTGGCACCTAGTACTATTGTTACAGAACTTGCAGAAAGTGCAAACCTGATTACTGGTGATGTTGAAAAAGTAATGCACCCAGAAGATTTTGCAGAATTAATTGTTGCCCAACTAAAACTGAACCGAAGAATGTTGTTGAAAGAAGCCAGCGTTTTTTCAACCAATCCATAAAGTTCGTGCAAAAGCAAAAAGGGCTAAAGCAATTTATTCAAATTGGTTCAGCCCTTTTGTTTTACCGTTATTTTGACTAACCCCTGGGTTTATAATTTTATCGTGCTGCGCAATTTAACATCATCAGCTGCGGCGCCTACTAAAATATCAAAAGCACCCCTATCCATCACCCATTCATTCTTTACATCATCAAAATATTTAAAAGCGTCTTCATTCAATACGATGGTAACTATTTTCTCCTCTCCTGCCGACAGTTTAATTTTATCAAAGCCCTTCAGTTCTTTTTCAGGCCTTGGCAATAAAGATTTTTGCTGGTGCACATATAATTGGGCAACCTCTGCCCCTTCAACTTTACCTGTATTCTTTACCTTAAAACTTGCTGTTACATTTTTACCCACATGGGTAAGTTTTAAATTGCTGTAGGCAAAACTGGTATAAGATAAACCATGGCCAAAGGCAAACTGCGGCTTTATTTTATAGGTATCATAATATCTGTAACCAACATAAATATCATCGAAGTAATTTACCTGCAAACTTTTGGCCGTATCACCAGGGTATTCGCCTAACGCATACGATGGGTTATCTTCCAACTTCTTTGGAAAAGTCATTGGCAATTTACCTGAAGGGTTTACGGTGCCAAAGATTATTTTAGCTAGGGCATTTCCCCCTTCCATACCTGCATACCAGTTTTGAATTACAGCAGGTGTATTGTCGATCCATTTGGTCATATCTATTGCGCCTCCACCCAATAAGCTAACAATCGTTTTTGGGTTTGCTTTTAGTATTTGCTGTAACAACTCATCTTGCCCAAAAGGCATATCCATGTTTGGCTTATCTACATCTTCTGCATCGTAGGCATTGTCTCCCCACACATCATACCTGTAGCCGTGTGTGCTTCCCCCAACGTAAATAACGATGTCGCTTTTTTTAGCAAGCGCCACAGCTTCATCTATCATCTGCTGGTTTGCACCGCCGCCTCTTGTAATTTCATAACCAGGCGCATACTCAATTTTTATATTATTACCGGCAAGGTTTCTAATACCTTCCAAAGCGGTTACTTCGTAGAAAGCTCGCACCTGCGAACTGCCACCACCCATAGATTGTTTGCGTGCTGCATTAAAACCAATAACAGCAATGCTCGTGATACTGCTTTTATTTAGCGGCAAGATATTGTCTTTATTTTTTAACAATACAATACCCTCTTCAGCTATTGTTGCTGCCGTTTGTTGGTGGGCTTTGGTATTATATTCTCCTTTTTTTAATTTGCCATCTATCATGTTTGTCTTAAACATCACATAGAGCATTCTGCTCACCTTGTCATCCAAAATATTTTCTGATACTTTACCTGCTTTTAAAAGTGCCAATAACCTGTCTCCAAAATAAAACTTGCTATAATCAGGGTTTGGCAGCATACCAAGATCAGTCCCCATTTCCAGGTCAAGCCCATTCCAAAAAGCTTCTGTAGTGCTGTGTACTGCATCCCAGTCGCTCATTACAAACCCATTAAAACCCCATTCCTTTTTTAAAATTTGGTTTAGTAAATAATTATTTTGCGATGCCCATTGCCCTCTGAATTTATTGTAAGCTCCCATTACCGTGTTTACTTTAGCTATTTGCACAGCTGCTTTAAAACCGGGTAAATAAATTTCTCTTAAGGCTCTTTCACTCATTTGCACATTTATGGTAAACCTTTTTGATTCCTGGTTATTGGCAACGTAATGCTTTACGCAGGCAGATACTCCTTGGTCCTGCACGCCGTTTATATAACCAACAACCATTTTAGAAACGAGAAAGGGATCTTCGCTCTGGTACTCAAAATTTCTTCCGTTTAAAGGTGAGCGAATAATATTAATACCCGGACCAAGAATAATATTTTTGCCTCTAAATCTTGCCTCACTACCGAGCACGGCACCAAATGCATAACCCAATTGCGGGTTCCAAGTTGCTGCAAGGCAGTTTCCTGTTGGCAGATATGTACCGCTGTCGAGCGAGTTGTTGTCTAGATTCCAGTCACGACCGTGCTCGGGTCTTACCCCATGCGGGCCATCAGATGTTACTATTTCAGGGATTCCCAAACGGGCTACACCGCCAGATGTAAACGAGGAAGAAGCATGAATCATGTTTACCTTTTCTTCGAGGGTAAGTTGATTTAGCAACGCTTTTATTTTAGCAGTTGTATCAAATTTTACTTGTGCATTTATGCTGGAAAATAAAAAGAAGAATGGAAAAAAGAGGCTCAACCTCAGCACGTATTTTTTGATATTCATTATTTATTTTTTAATTATACTAAAAAAACTGTCTTAGACTCAGCATAAGTTAACAGATTCCGAACATGGCTTTTTAAAGTTGGGGAAATAGAAATACGGCTGCCCAAAACCAAAACTCCATGATTGTCCCTACATATTGCATATACTGATGTTTTCTTCAAATGCTCAATAGCGTTATGTGTGCTAGAACTAATGCTAAACAGTGCCTAAATGTTAAAGTTTACTACTTCTACGACCCTATTGTAACTCATGTTGGCCGAACTGCATTTTTACTGGCTTTCAATTTCTTTTTCTGTTAGTCCTGTTAATTTTGAAAGGTCTATATTAGATAAGCCCAACTTTCGTCCTTGTTTAATAACTTCTACTTTTTCTTCAAGTTTTCCCTCAAGTTTTCCCTCAAGTTTTCCGGCAAGTTTTGCTTTCTTTTCTGCAAATTCGATTCTCCCAATGTCGTCTCTCTCTTTTATTGATGCTCTTTGATAATCCTCCAATTCTTCTTTTGTCCAATTTTGTTGGTTGGCTTCAGTGTAAGCTTCTTTCAAACCTTCATCGTTTACACTTTCTGGCATCAGCGTTAAGTTTTCAGCATTCTTAATGAAATAAGTCCATTGGTCTATGCTAGTTTCTAATTGGTCTAAAGTTTTGTCAAACTTGGGCAATTCAATAAAATTGAATTCGATATCTTGAATTATTTGCTCTTGAGTTTCAACATCTAAAACCTTGTGCCTACTAAAATAATTTGCGGTTTGTTTAGCTATTTCAAACTCAAGAATTCCGATAAAATAGACTGGTCTTAATTTGTCATAGTGAACGCCTCTATCAATTTGAGAAACATAACTTTGTGAAGTGTAGTAAAGTATTCTTTTGTGAAAAAAGTCAAATTCTGCAACTTGCATTTCTACAATAAATACGTTTCCTTTTTCATCTTTTGCTTTCACATCTATCCCGCCATTTTGCGGGATCGATTTTCCCCCGCTCAGCTTGCCTAATTGATATGGGTTTATAATCTCAACCTCTATTATTTGCTCATTTTTTGGCAAGTCTAGTACGGCATTTAAAAATGAAATCAAGGACTTTTCTTGCTTTCATTTCCAAAAATTTTCCTAAATGCAATGTCATTAGTTATATCTACAAATTTCATAGTGCAAATTTATCAGAAATTGTCCGAGTTTGAGAATTGAGAGTTGTCATTATACATTTTTGCCAACAATTACTTTGATTGTAAAGAAAACAAAAGCGACGTATTTACGATACTTAAACTTTTGTTTCATCATCTTTTTGCAAAAAAATTCGAATAGGTCTTTATTGTTTTACCAATGTTTTATTTGCACAAGTGAACAGATTTACTCAAAAATATTATTGATAAACCCTCACATAATCAACCTCCATCGTTTCATTTACCAATCGGGGGTCCACGACCCCTGCAAAGTTGCCGCCAATGGCCATATTAATGATAAAATAAAAATTTTGGTTAAAAGGAAGCGTTGCGTTATTTTGAATTTGGTTATACTGTTTCCCATCTACAAAAAAAACAATCATTTTTTCGCTCCATTCTACTGAATAAATATGAAACTTTGAAACATCGCCAACCATCGTAGTTTTTCCATTTCCATTTTCGCCAAAGTGCTCAGGGTAGTGCAGCGTTCCATAAATTTTGTTCAAATCGTTCCCTTTGTGCTCCAATATATCTATTTCGCCGCAGGCAGGCCATCCTACCTTGTCAAAATTTGCGCCGAGCATCCAAAACGCGGGCCAGGTTCCTTTTGTAACAGGAAGCTTTGCCCTACACTCCATCCTGCCATATTTAAAAACGGCTTTATTTTTACTTACAATTCTTGCCGAAGTGTATGCACTGTTTTCTTTTACTTGTCTTAATGCAGTTATTTTTAAAACCCCATTTTCTACTTTTGCGTTAGCCAGTTCTTTGGTTGTATAGTATTCCAATTCATTGTTGCCCCAGCCGCAAATTTGGGGACACCCGGTTCCTTCATTGTAACTCCATTTCTTGTCATCAGGTAATCCTTTGTAATTAAATTCTTCTGACCAAACTAACTTTTTCGCTTTTGCTTGAGCAGTAATACATATAGTAGAGCAACAAGCAGCTATAAATATTGATGAACTTTTTAAGAGAAAATGAAACATACTTTATGTTGGCTTTTTTTCAAGGTCAAGTTCAGAAAATTGTAAATCCACCTTGCTTGCAATTAAGGAAGGTGTCTTTAATCTATTACTGGTAAACCCTGATATAGTCTATTTCCATTGCAGCACTGGTAAAAGCAGGGTCAACAGTACCCCCAAAAGTTCCACCCATGGCAACATCTAATAAGATGAAAAAATTTTGATTAAATGGTAACGCAGTCGTATTGGCAAACGTGTAAAAAGGCACATCATCTACAAAAAATTTAATAGTAGCTGCATTCCACTCCATACCATATTTATGAAAACTGGTAGTAGCATTTGCAATAACCGTGGTACTGCCATCTCCATTGGCGCCTGAGTGACCGGGATGATGCAACGTAGCAAAAATTTTATTTAGCTGGTTTCCTATATGTTCCATTATATCAATTTCGCCACAGCCGGGCCATGGCACTGTATTAATGTTATTTCCCAGCATCCATATTGCAGGCCAAGTGCCACCGCCTGCAGGCAATTTTACACTACATTCTAACTTACCATATTTGAAGGAAAATTTATTTTTAGTAAGCATTCTGGCAGAGGTAAATGGGCTTCCGCTGTATGCCTCTCTTTTTGCAGTTATTTTTAAAGTACCTCCAGATACCGTAACGTTATCCACCCTGTTAGTATAAAACTGTAATTCGTTATTGCCCCAGCCGCCGGCACCTAAATCGTACCCCCATTTTGAAGCATCAGGAGCACCTGCCGTATTAAATTCTTCTGACCATAACAAGCTTAATAAAACATTCACCGTAATGGTAACGGATTTCGATATAGTTTGCCCCGATGAACTTTTAGCGATAACATTTACCGTGTAGGTACCAGAAGCGGGGTACTTGTAAGTAACTGTACCAGATGGGACTGTTTGAAAAATTCCATTCCCAAAATCATACTCAAAACTCACACTGTTATTTGCTGCTGCAGTAAAAGATACATTGCCACTGTTATCAGTACTTACTATGGCATTAACCACTAAGTTGGCAGGTGGTGTGCCATCTGTAGTTGCTGTTGAACTTTTTTTACAAGAAAAAAAAACAGCTGTAGAGAATGCAAGTAATAAAATTAACCGGCTTTTCATAAAATTTATTTTCATGTTGGTTTGGGCAAAAAATAGCGTCAGACAACCTGATACTTTTTCAGCTGCTTTTTACGGTTTAGGTTTCAATTTTTGGTACCACGAGTTTCCATCTGCTCCAATATTTCTTACATTCATAGTGGTAGGTGTTAATGATAAAATTTCATAGGTACCGTTTCCACCGGTAGCAAAGTTTAGTATTCCGTTGCCGGGAACTTTAAATTGTACACGGGTAGATACAGCCGGAGTAGATGCAGATGTAGCTGGTGAAAAAGCCAATGGTTTTACACCAATAGTGGCAATGGTATAGCAGTTATCTCCACCTGATAAACCATAGCCGGCCGTAGCTGCGCCAATAATAAATGACTGCCCTTTATTATCAATATTTATAGAAAGATTGTCAATATTATCTTTAGAAATAGTAATTTCATCATCGTACGCACAAGCCTCCCTGGAATCGGGCATAGCAGAATAATAATTAGGGGTAAAAGAATCCCCTGCACCTACTCCAAAATGGCCGGCAGCACCCCTATCCGTTACCCAAATTTTTGATGACCCGTTAGTTAAATTTTGTATCATTACAGGATCTAGTTGAAATACAATATAAACCGAAAAGGTCTTTGTTAGTGTAGAAGTAGCCCCGCCCGTACCGATAGCATTTACCGTAATGGTGAAATCGTACGTTCCTGTACTTCCGGCAGTATAGCGATGTGTAATTTTACCGGTGGGTACCAATGTTTCATCCGTTGCCGTTGTGCCATCACCATAATCAATCGTATAGGAAAGTCCATTTGTGGCATTTGCAACAATGTCAATCTTTCCGGTACCATCGCCATTTGGTAAAGCTGTAGTAATACCTTGCGGAGTAGCCGTTACCGTAAAATTTGTAGGAGTCTTAATATCTCCAAAACTGTAGGTATCTTTTTTACAACTACTGAGCCCCATAAAAAGAGCTACAGCAAAGGTTGATAAAAGGATCATGTATTTTTTCATAATAGTAATTTTATAAAATTAATTAAGTTTGATATCATCAAAATAATAAGTAAGCCCTGTACCTGGGTTACCAAAATCAAAGAACACTACAACCCTTTGATAGTTGTTTGCATTATTTATTCCCGCAAAAGTGTAAGTTAGTTCCTGCCATGCATTTGCCACGGTTGTTGTAGCATCAACTTCCGTACTAATACCGCCATTGGCTAAATTTTCCAACTTAAGTTTTACGATAATTCCAGCTTGTGGAGACCATACTTTCATTTTGATAGTGTTTGATGCAGAAAAGTTAATTGGGCTTACCAATTCTAAAAATGAACCTGCATACGTTTCGGCTCCATTGGCTTTGAACGACGCAGCTACTTTTGATGAAGTATTAATGCCTGTTGCAGAAGGATTGTTTACAACTGTTGTTGTTGCATTACCAAAATTAGTGAATGTATAAAAATTAGCATCTGTTGATTGAAAATCGATCGGAAGAGCCACACCGACAGGCACGACATTTACAGGCAAATATCTTACATCATCCCAATAAAATACTCTCCCCGAACCTGGATTTCCAAAGTCGAAAAATATAGATGCTTTATCGTAAAAATAACTTGGATTAAGTGTTGCAGTACCGGTAGATTGATAAATAAAATCAAAATTTATTGTTTCCCACCCATTTGCTACGGTTGTAAACTTATCAGTTTCAACTGATTTAGTTGGATCGTTGTGATCTTCAATTTTTAATTTTACTTTTATTCCTACTGCGGGAGAGTAAACCCTCACACTCATTTGTGATGCCGCCAATGTAATAGGAATACGAGCAGAAAAGCCTAGTGCCGAACCTATTGTAGTACCGGCATAAGTCTCAGCTCCATTAGTTTTAGTTGTTTTTTTAACTTTATTTGTTGCAACAATGGGATCAAATGCATCTACAGAAACACTTCCTCCAAAATCAATAACAGAATAATCGTAAATAGGATTATCAAAATCTACCGGCAAGTTTATTTGACTAGCAATAATAACTGATTGTGTAACGGTTGTTGTGGCAACACCGCCACTAAAAGCAACAACTCTTACCGTGTAAGTACCTGTTAAAGCGTAAGTATGCGGTACTGAAGTTCCTTCATTAAACTGCACAGGCACTTCATTTGGACCTGCATCTCCAAAATATACTTTAAAAAACGTTTCATACAATGCTGTTGCAGAAACATTTATTTTAAAATTATTGATGGGGTCTTTTACTGCATTTATTACCACATTTTCCGGAGCCCTAAAAGTAACGGTAAGGGGCTTTGTAAACTCGGCGGTTTTACCAGTAATATCGTGGGCTACCATGCGTACGTTGTAGGTACCTTCTGCATAGGTATGAGTTGCAGTTTTACCGGGTGCAACAGTGGCAGGGGCTACTGTGCCATCGCCAAAAAACACTTCGTAGTATGCTCCGGCTTCACCATTCGGCAAAATAGTAACTAGCCCAGAGTTATTTTGTGTAATGGTAAAGAGCGCTGCAAGTTTTGATGGCGTTGTGCCTGTTTCAAGTAGTGAAACATCATCGTTTGTTACTTTTTTACAACCAACAAAAGTTATAAAAATGAATGCGATGGCTATTAAATATTTTAATGCTTTCATATTTTGTATTTTAATTTTTATTTTAAATTTATGTTAGTAGCCAGGATTTTGAGCAAGTCCAGATACTGTAACTTCAATATTTGGAATCGGAAAACGTTCGTGCTTGCCCACTATAAATTTGGGTGCTAAAACGGTTGCAGCTTTACCGGTTCTCACCAAATCAAAAAACCTTTCACCTTCCATTGCCAACTCGAGCCTACGCTCATTTAAGATAGCATCGTATAAAGTTGTACCCGTACTTGTAATATCATTTGATGTGTTTCCAAATGCCCGACGGCGTACCAAATTTAAGTAGGTTTGCGCTTTGGCATCATCTGGCGCAGTTGCTCTGTTATTTGCTTCTGCTGCCATCAACAAAACATCTGCATACCTGATGGTGCGGAAGTTGGTTTTATAATTTAATTGATATGCTCCGCCGCTGGTATTTGTTTCGCCTTTGCGTGGTAGGTATTTTGCATTGTACAATCCAGTATTTTTATAAGGAGCAATCTGGTAAGTTATTTCAAAAGAAGGGTTAGCTGCTTTGTATGCTTCAATGTCAAAACAGGTACCCGCTTTTCGTTGATCGCCAGCTGCGTAAGCGGCAGCTAAGTTTTGGGTGGGTAAATTGGTACTCCAACCATCTGCATAAGGCATTAAAGGTGATGTTGCAGTTAACCCTCTAATGCCACACTGTTGTACAGAATAGTTACCTGGGCTTTGTTCAGGGATTCCTCCTGGTACATACGAATTTGCACCATCGCTTGAATATTGTATTTCAAATACAGATTCAGGGCCATTTTCTCCGGCTTTTAAAAATACACTACTAAAATTAGAGACAAGTGTAAAAGCATTTGAGCTTATCACATTTTGCAAAACAGCTGCCGATTCATTATACTTTCTTTGGTATAAATAAACTTTACCCAATAATGCCTGAGCTGCATATTTTGTAACACGACCTTTTTGGATTTGTATAGCTGGTAACACGGCTATAGCATCATTCAAATCTTTTTCTATTGCTGCATAAACAGTTGCTTGTGCTGTACGACCTATTGTTCCTGTAGCAGATATATCTAACCGCTTGTCTGTAAACAAAGGAACATCGCCAAACATTTTTGTAAGTGTAAAATAATAGAATGCTCTTAAAAAATAAATTTCGCCGTACATAGCTTCTTTGCCCGCAAACTCTACAGCCTGGCCTGCTGGATTAACGGCTTTAAACTGTGTTAAATAATTTGCTCTGTTCACTCCTTCATAGGCAAATCTCCAAATGTTGGTTAATGTTCCATTTACTGGTGTGTGAATGTAGTCATCTATCTGTTGTAGGTCCAATACATCGGAGGCAGATTCACCGCCAGATACCGAATTATCAGTAGCTAAATCGCCAATTGGTACAACTTGGTTTAACCATTGCAACGGGGTGTAAACACTTACTTGCAGGGTACGGTAATCGCTTTCTGTTTTAAGGTAATCAAATGAGGATACTCTGTAGTCATCTATTGGTTGTTTATCGAGATACTTTTTACAGGATGAAATAGTGGCTACACTAAAGCAAACTCCCATTATTATTAAATACTTTTTCATTTATGTTAATTTAATGATTGAATTATTAAAATCTAAAATCTAAACCAAATAAGTAGCTGCGTGCCTGAGGATATGTACCCAAATCTACACCACTACCCAAAATACCTCCAGAAATCTCAGGATCAAAACCACTGTATTGTGTAAACGTAAATGCATTCTTTACAGCAACATAAAAACGTATTTTATTAACAATATTTTTAGCTGTATTGGTTGGAAGTGTATAACCAAACTGTAAATTTTTAATTTTCACAAAAGACCCATCCTCCACGTACCTGTCAGATACACGTGCATTGTTGTTTGCATCTGTAAATGTATATCTTGGGTTTGCCGCATCGTTGGTAGTGTTAGGTCCTGTCCATCTGCCTAAAATACTTCTAAATTTATTGGTGTAATTGGCATTGCGCTCATACGCCCTGTAAATATCATTGCCGTAAGAAATATAAGTAAATGCAGTAAAATCGAAATTTTTGTATTCCAATCCTACATTCCACCCCATAACAAATTTAGGGAAAGGGTTACCGATGTCAGTTTGGTCTTTGCTATCTATAACCCCATCACCATTTATATCAACATACCTGATATCGCCGGGCTGGGCACCCACTTGCTTTGCAGCGCCCTTTACATCTTCTGCTGTTTGAAATAATCCATTGGTTCTATATCCATAAAAATAACCCGGTGCTTGTCCTTTTTCAAAAACAGTTACCGTTTGCTGTTGTCCGTTAAAAAAGCCGCCTCCAGGAATTTTTGCACTACCGTCTGCATTCGTTTCTGTAACTAAATTTTTAGATGCTGTAAAGCTTACAGAAGTATTCAATTTTAATTTCTTAAAAAACTGGTCGTTGTAACTTAAAAGCAAATCTAACCCTGATGATTTTGTAGAACCTACGTTAGAACCCGGTACCGGTATTGTGCCAATAAACAATGATTGGGTGCCTGTAAAAATCAAATCTTTTACCCGCCTACTAAAATAATCGGCAGTAAGTGAAACTTTATTTTTTAATATTGTTAGCTCAAATCCGGAATTGAATTGGAATTGGTTTTCCCAACCTAATAATTGGGGATTTATTTGCGAACCAAGGGATGCACCGGGGTAAAAAACACCTCCAAAATAATAACCGTTGCTATTGCCTACCGTATTATAAGTACCCCCCGTTACAATAGAGGATGATTGTAAAGTTGACCCACCACTACTTCCTACTAAACCATAACTACCTCTTAACTTTAAAAAATTAATAACAGGCACATTAAAGAAATTTTCTTTAGAAACTACCCACCCTAGTGAGCCAGAATAAAAAGTGCCATATTTTTTTTCTTCTACAAATTCTGATGAACCATCTCTTCGCACCGTTGCAGAGGCCAGGTATTTATTTTGATAATCGTAATTTACCCTAGCAAAATACGAGACGTCTCTTCTAAAAAACTGATAAGCATACCCGGTATTGGCTAATGTATTCGTAGCTGTGTTGTTTCCCGTTGCTGCTTGTACACTTGCAAATGAGTAAGAATTAAAAGGCACATCTTGCCTACTAGCTCCAACAGCATTTCCAGAGCTTTCACCGAACCTAAACCCTAATGTTGTTTCAAAATGGTGTTTGTCTTTTAGATTAAAATCATAATTAGCAAACGTTTCTGAATTGTAAGTGAAAAAGTTATTTCTTGATGAACTTACAGAGTTGTGTCTTCCATTAACGGTGCTACCATCCGCATTTAATGAATTATCTATATTATTTAAGCCATAAAATATAAGTGGCGAAAACGATTTTACGTTATCAATATAATTGGTGTAACCAAAACGGGAAGTAACTTTTAAGTTTTTGAGTATGTCGTACTGAAATTCAAATTTGCCATAAAGCTTATTACCATCATTGTTGTTGTATGTATTTTCTAAATCGGTTAAAGGATTGTGCACTTCTCCCAAAATCAAATTACTAAACCCATATTTGCCAATGGTATTGGGAACGGTATTTAAAACCGGTACTGTAGGGTCAAAGTTTAGCGCCTCACCAATAATACCATTCCAGGTTCCCTCTCTTACCCCTTTAGAATTTAATAACACCTGCGTGGCATTTACAATAAATTTTAACTTAGAGGTTAATTGAAAATTAAGATTCGCTGTGAAATTACTACGTTGGTATTTTGATTTATCTCCCCCACCTAAAATACCAGCTTGGTCGGTAAAACCTGCTGATAAAAAGTAAGACATTTTATCTGAACCACCACTGGCTGTAAGTGTATGTGCTTGGATGGGAGCCTGTTTGAATACCTCCTTTTGCCAGTTTGTACCTACCCCTAATTTACTGAGATCGTTAAAAATAATAGGGCCACCGCTAAGGGTGCTGCCTTCATTTAATATAGCAGCATATTCAGTAGCATTTAATACACCAATAGTTCTTTCTGCTTCCTGTATGCCGTAGCTACTAGCCAATGAAAACTGTACTTTTTGATTTTTTTTACCGGTTTTTGTAGTAACAACAATTACACCATTACCGCCGCCAATACCATAAATAGCCGTTGCTGCTGCATCTTTTAAAACATCAATTCTCTCAACATCTGCAGGGTTAATGGAATTAAGATCGTCTAAAGTTTGTACGCTACCATCTACTATTACCAGCGGGTTCGACCCGCTGTAAGATGGTATTCCTCTAATTAAAAACGTTGGCCTTACGCCTGGTGAACCACTTTGTATGACTGTAACCCCCGAAGCCCTACCTTGGATAGCTTCTTCAACTCTCACAGCTTGGGCTTTTTCAATATCTGCAGTTTTTACGCTAGAAATAGCGCCCGATACTTTGGTTATTTTTTGGGTACCATAGCCAATAACTACTACCTCATCCAAATCGTTTTTAGTACTGTTTTGCTCCAGGCTAAAGTTTACCACTCCGGCACCAGTTACTCTTTTTTCTATGGTAGCCAAACCTACATACGATACAACTAATGTTGCGCCTTCTTTTGGGATTGATATGGAATAATTTCCGTCCTTATCGGTAACTGTAGCAGCAGCTCCATTTTTTAAACCAACCGAAACACTAGCTAGCGGCTGGTTGTTTGATTTTTGAGTAACCTTACCGGTTACCTGTGCATTTTGTGCGAATAGGTGGTTAAACATACTACTTAACACAAAAATTCCACATAAAAGAGTAAGTTTTTGTTTCATCATACAATCGTTTTTGTTTTAGTAAATACCTCCAATGGGTAAAAAATTTATTAATGTTTCAACACAGAAACTTAAAAGAAAAAGTGCTTGCCTGTAAATTATCCATCTGTACACCCATATCTGCAAATAATGTAGTTGCCATGCAACAGCAATCTTTTAAAATGCTATAAGGCAAGAATATTTCGAAGGAAAAGTCGAAAACATTTCGACACACAAGTCAATCAAGTTTGAGATAAAGTTATCAATTTTAAAAAAGCCACCAAATTTTTTTTCCAATTTAGTAAAATATCAAGTAAAAAATAAACGTTCAAAAAAATAAAAAATAATTGCGGTGCAATTTCATGTACTTTTTTTAGAAGCTGTTTAAATTAAATTCTTCCACTCCCATTTAAGTGCTTCATCTAATTTTCGTCGCAGAGCAAATGAGAAGAGTGAGTTCTCGCTGAGAAGAAAAGTTCTCTTCGCAACCTCCTTACACTTAGCCACGCTGCTGTGGACAAAAGAAAGTGATTAACTCAAACAGCTTCTAAGCACTTCCAGTTTTTTGCGCAGGCCAAAACACTATTGGGCTACTTATTATTTTTTACTACAACAAAATATCTTCTCAACCTGGTTTCCAAAATTGGGCAATAAAAAAAGATAAAAATGAAATATTGTGGGTGGCCAAGATGAGATTGGTTTTTGCGCCTACGGCTAACGGAAAATTCATTTTTAATTCGCTTTTTAAAAAACTAAATGGAGAAGACAACAGTGGCTTCGCCAGTATTTGGGATATTGAAAATTTAAACAACAATCTGTTTTTGAGAACATCCAGTTATTAAATGGTTTTTGTCTTTTTATAGTTGGATTTATACTTTAATGTCAATTATCTTACTTGTATCAATCCCTAAAATATCAACCACCTTAACCATCACTTTGTATTTACCTGTTTTCTTGTATTCGTGGGCAATGCTTGTAAATTCAAGTGTTGGTGTTTTCTTTGTGCGAAAACTTTGCCATTCGTTTTCAAATAAATAATTGCCACTCCATTTTTCTTCTATTGTTCCCCCACCAACCCCCTAAATGATTGGAACGTTTCTCAAGATTTATAACCCGTGGGTATAACTTTGATAAACGATGGCAAACTATGTAAAAAAGACCTTAACAGAGAAGGTAGAGTTAATT
The DNA here is from genome assembly GCA_046153805.1 of Ferruginibacter sp. Taxonomy (GTDB): domain Bacteria; phylum Bacteroidota; class Bacteroidia; order Chitinophagales; family Chitinophagaceae; genus Ferruginibacter. The sequence continues at coordinate 16,118 of JBJXGJ010000033.1, forward strand.
GAAGAGAG
>JBJXGJ010000040.1:0-9118 GCA_046153805.1 Ferruginibacter sp.
CAACAGAATATTTTAGCATGGTGAAGGATATTATTAAGAAATATGATTTTTCAAATCCTCAAAAATCCATAGCCGATTTAGAAGCTCTTTCAAAAACTTATCTGGAATTTAGTTCTTTTATGACGAAGGAAAAGCACGAGCTTGTCCAGCAATTGATTGCCCAATGCGCAGGGTTGTTTTTAGAAGCTACTGCAATAAATCAAATGAACATAATTGGCGACAGCATTAAATTAAGATTGTCTTTTAATAACCGAGCAGGTGCAAATATTACAAATGCTACCGTCGATGTTATTGGCAAATCGTTTTCATTTACAAATTTGGCAGCAAATGAAGCGCAGGAAATAATTGCTACCCTAAAGCTGGATGATAAAATGCCAGTAACGCAACCCTATTTTTTACAAAAACAAATGAACATGGGCGCTTATGTTGCGGAGCAGGACGATGTTGGTAAGCCCGAGAATGCTGGCTATTTTGCAGATTTTAAAATAACAGTAGGTGTCACTTTATACAATTATAGAAAATCAATTAAATACAAATACACTGATCCCGTAAAAGGAGAATTATATGAGCCAATACAACTGGTTTCGCCCGCTTTCATAAATGTTAGTCCTAATCTTATTATATTCTCCAATAACAAAAAAAATGAGAAAAAGCAGGTGAGTTTTACTATACAGGCAAATAGTAAGTTAAATGAAAAAGTGAACTTTTCAACAACAGTAAATAAGGTCGGTAAAACGATTTACGACTCATTGCTTACCATTGCAAAGGGAGGGAAGGAAAACATTACCGCTGTATTAAATAGCAGCGATTTTAAAAACGATGCTACAGAAAGTATTGGAGGTGAATTGTTAGCGGCATCCATGTATGAGCACCAGTATTCATCCCTAAAGAAAATAAGTTACGATCACATACCTGATGTGTTTTATAATTACCAGGACAGGGTGAAAGTGTTGAAAATGGATTTGAAGACCGTTGGTACAAACGCAGGTTATATTGTTGGAGCGGGAGATAGAGTGCCGCAGGCGTTGGAACAGATGGGCTATAAAGTAACAATACTTACCGAAAAAGATATTACGCCGGCAACTTTAAAACAGTTTGATGTGATCATAACGGGAGTGCGTGCATACAATGTACATGCGTGGTTAAGCAATGTATACCCAACACTTATGCAGTATGTAAAAGATGGCGGGGTGTTGGTTACGCAATACAATACAAATAACTCTATCGGTCCTGTAAAAGCCGCTATTTCTCCCTATCCATTTACTATAAGCCGCAACAGAATAACAGATGAAACTGCTACAATAAATTTTTTATTGCCAGATCATCCGGTATTAAATTACCCTAATAAAATTACCCAAAGAGATTTTGACGGCTGGATACAAGAACGAAGTATTTATAACGCAGAAAATACGGATACGAGTTACAAAAAAATATTTAGCATAAAAGATCCCGGCGAAAAAGAACAGAATGGAAGCCTTATTGTTGCGGACTACGGTGCGGGTAAATATGTTTATACGGGGCTGGTGTTTTTTAGAGAACTACCTGCTGGTGTACCTGGTGCGTATAGGTTATTTGCAAATTTGATAAGTCCATCTTATTCTTCCGGTAGAGGAGAGAAAATAAAGCGATAGAAGTGAATAGTAGATTTGATAAAAGGGGTATACAAGAATGGACTTTTTTTTGAACACAAAACAACTTAAGTGAATTTTAAAATACTTACACAGCATATACAAGCGTTGCATGCATCATTACAAAGCAATGCCGTAAACGCTGTAAATAAGCATATAACTTTTCGCAACTGGGTGATAGGTATGTATATTTTAAAGTATCAGCAAAATGGAGAAGATAGAGCAAAATACGGCGAAAAATTATTAATAAAACTGGCAGAAAAATTTTCTAAAACAAATATAAAAGGACTTACCCCGGCAGAGCTTTCCCGGTGTAGACAATTTTATATTATGTACCCTTCAATTCTTGGGACAGTGTCCCAAAAATCTTTGTTACAACAGTTAGATGGAGCAATTCTTGGGACAGTGTCCCAAGAATTGGAGTCAATGCAGGCAAGGGTTATAGAGGATAAGCATAAAATAAGTACGGCTCTTTTTAGCAAACATCATAATCAATTATTTTCATCAACATTGTTTTCGCACTTTGTAGAACTTATAAAAATAAATGATATTTACAAACGTACTTACTACGAATTGTTGGTATGCAAAACAACTTTATCAGTAAGAGAATTGAGAAATAGTATCAGTACCCTATCGTACGGACGTACGGGTTTATCAAAAAGCAGAAAGCTGTCACTACAAACTATTGCAAAAAAAATAAAACCTACAAAAGCTGTAGATGCGATAAAAGATTTTTACTTCTTTAATTTTTTGGAATTACCTAATGTTGACGTAGTAGACGAATCTCAACTGGAAACAGCCTTACTTAATCATTTGGAAAAATTTATTTTGGAACTTGGCAATGGTTTTTGCTTTGAGTCAAGGCAAAAGAGAATACTTATTGGCGATGAATATTTTTTTATTGATATGGTTTTTTATCATCGTATTTTAAAATGCCATGTATTAATAGAATTGAAAGTAGATAAATTTAATCCAGGGTATGCTACACAATTAAAGAACTATATTAGATTTTACGCTAAAGAGGTTAAAACCAAAACTGATAACCCACCAATTGGAATATTATTAATAACAGATAAAAACAAAGCCTTTGTAGAATTTACAATGGATGGAATAGATGAAAAAATGTTTGTATCAAAATACGCAGTAGAGCTGCCTACTAAAAGACAATTAGAGAATTTTATAAAAAGAGAACTAAAAAATTTATAATTGTATTTTAATAAAAGATTAGCTAGGCATGGATAAAAGATGAAAAACCATAAACTGTCGAAAGGTTCCCGACAAAAATGTACGGATACGGTGGGGGATGGGAAGTGGTCCTTACAATTGGATTGTAGCGACTACGGACAGCCCTGACAAATGCTGAAAAAAAATAAAACGTTGAAAGTCCAAAGCCTTCTAAAAAAATTAAATGAGTAATATTGACTGGATAATTTTGGTGACGGTTTTACTTGCCATTATTTTATATGGCATGTATAAAAGCAGGAGTACAAAAAACCTGGAAGGGTATTTTTTGAGCAACAGAAGTATGCCGTGGTACTTAGTGTTGCTTAGCATAATGGGTACACAGGCAAGTGCAATTACGTACCTCACCGGGCCCGGGCAGGCATATACAGATGGGATGCGTTTTGTGCAATATTATTTTGGACTGCCACTTGCAATGATTGTAATAAGCATATTTTTTGTACCGGTTTACAGCAGGTTAAAAGTTTTTACGGCTTATGAGTTTTTGGAGAAAAGGTTTGATGTAAAAACGAGAACCTTCACTTCGTTTTTGTTTTTAATTTCTAGGGGGCTTAGTACGGGGGTTAGTATTTATGCACCATCGCTTATACTTTGCTCTATAATGGGATGGAACATTTATTACACAAATATTTTAATGGGGGGCCTGCTAATTATTTACACCATGAGTGGTGGTGCCAATGCTGTGGCACATACTCAAAAACTGCAGATGATCATTATTTTTATTTCGCTATTTTTAATTGGATACCTAGCGGTGAGTATGTTGCCAAGCGGCATGGGTTTTAGCGATGCTGTAAAAGAAGCTGGCAGTTACGGCAAAATGAATGTGATAACCACAGGATTTACTGAAAAGGGGTTTGACTGGAAGGATAAATACAATATTTGGAGTGGATTGATCGGTGGATTTTTTCTGGCGCTCAGCTATTTTGGTACAGATCACAGTCAGGTGGGCAAATATCTTACGGGAAAAAATATTGCAGAAAGCAGAAAGGGTTTACTGATGAATGGCTTGGTAAAAGTGCCAATGCAGTTTTGTATTTTGTTAATTGGTATTTTAATTTTTACGTTTTATCTGTACCACAAATCGCCCGTTTATTTTGATGAAACAAAAATTATTGCAGCAAACAAAACAGAATATGCTGCTGAACTTAAAAGTGTGGAAGCGAGATATGTAGCGGCATCTGCCGAAAAAGATTTTGTAGCTGTTACAAAATATCGTGGTGAATATAAAGCCATATTAAAGAAAGCCTTACCGGGCGATGATGCCAATGATACCAATTTTATTTTTCTTCGGTTTGTAAAAGATAATTTGCCAATTGGTCTTACGGGTTTATTATTTGCTGTGATTTTTTTAAGTGCATGGGGAAGCATTGCCGGTGCGTTAAATTCACTCGCAGCCTGCAGTATGATTGACTTTCACCAAAAGTTTTATGCAAAAGACAAGACGGAGCTCAGCGATTATAAAACATCGCAGTGGTACACATTTGGGTGGGGTATTTTTTGTATTATTATCGCCATGTTTGCACAAAATATCGGCAATAGTTTAATTGAAGCCGTAAATATTTTGGGATCTATTTTTTATGGTGTAATACTCGGTGTTTTTATAGTGGCATTTTGGATAAAACATATAAAGGCAAACGCCGTATTTATTTCTGCGCTTATTTCTCAGGTAGGGGTTATCGCTATTTACAAAGCAGATATTATTTCCTTTTTATGGCTGAATGTAATTGGGGTAGGGTTGGTGGTAGGAATTGGGCTGCTGATACAGTTGTTGCCAGGCAAAAAAAAACCGCTCCCAAAGTGGTAAGCGGTTTCTAAAAATGTCAAATAAATTATTTTAATTTCTTCATTAGATCTTCATTCATCTTTACGTAATCCTCATTTTTTTCTGCTTTTGCAAGTTCCAAAGATGTTTTTGAGCTAGCCATTGCAGCAGCTTTATCTCCCATTGCCTGCTCTATTTTAGCTTTGTATATCCACATCCAGTATGCTTTTGGTTGTGCTTTTACAGCGGCTGTAATATTTTCGAGTGCTTTCGCATTGTTTTTCTCATACTCGTTGTAAAATTGAGCTGCATTCCAATATGGTTTCTTCTCGCCCATCATATCTTTTTCTAAAGCTGCACGCATGCGGTCTTTTATAAGTGCAGTAATTGGCACAGCTACTGCTGTTTTGTCCCACATGATATGTAACTCACAACTTTCAGGTTTAATGTTTGCAAATTGCATGGTAAAGCTTTCCAATGCATCTTTCATCTTCATTGTTGGTACTTTAAAACGAACCACATCATCAGATTCTTTATACCCACCAGAACCCCAGTTTGACGTGCCTTTATTTAGAATTATTTCCCACATCCCTTCAGCAGGGATTGTATATAAAGCATAAGAACCTGTGTCAATTTTCTTTCCGCCCATTTCTACAGCGTCATTAAATTTTATGATTGTTGCACCATTTGCACCTGTGCGCCACACGGCATTGTATGGTACAAGATCACCAAATATTTTTCTTCCTTTTATGGAAGGTCTGCTGTATTTAAGTTCAATGCTTCCTAAAGCAAAGTCTTGCTTAATTGTTTGCGTAGGTGAGGGTGCCGGCATTTTCATTTGTGCATTAGTTAAGCTGGCCGTGCATAACAGAGAGAATGCGAATAATAATTTTTTCATTTTGTTTGGTTTATTAATGTGTGATTGATTTAAAAATATTTTACAGTTATAAATTTATTGAAAATGAACTTTTACTGTCTGGTAAAAAATATGGTTATTAGAAAATTGCACCTGTAATACTTTTTGTTGCCTTTCAGAAAAACCCTGTAACCCAAATAGCCCTGCCGCATTTCCTTTATTGATTGCAATTTCTAGATATCCTGCTGCATTAAACAAAGCTACTTTTTCTCCTTCAGGTACATCAGCATAGGTTTCACTTATCTTTTCTATACTTTCATCTCTTTTAAATACGATAGAAAACCTTCTTCCTTTCCGCTGCTCTTCAAATTCTTCTTTGCTTATATTTACAATTACGTTTTCAAAGTTATCAATAAAAATTATCTGTCCTTCTATCCAATTATTACCGAGCATTGGTTTCAAGGGGTTTTTTACCTTTATCGAAATATCGTGATAACCAATTTCTGCAAACGGTGTTCCTGATTCTAGTTTACTGAAAGCTTTTGCAAATACGCCTGTGCAATATAGAATATTTCTGGGTTGGTTTTTTTCGAGTGTGAGTGCTGTAATTTTTTGCGGTAGTTCTTCCAAGATCATTGTTATTAGGCCATTATCTGCGCAGCCAATATAATGGCCATTGTGTTCTATAAAAAGTAAATGGTCACACTTTTCATCAAATAAATTTATAAGTATTAGATGATAAGTACCTGTTGGAAAATTTTTTATTGCATTTCTGCAAACATAAGCTGCCTGTGGATAATTAAATGGCGATAATAAATGTGTAACATCTATAATATTAAAATTTGGGGCAGCTTGCATTATCTGTCCCTTGATGGCAGCAGGCATAAAATCCTGCAAACCTATATCGCTGGTAAGGGTTAATAACTGCATCTAATAGAAAAATATTTACCCTGCAAGATAATATACCCAACGGTATTAAGCTACTTTATAAGCTTCCCATTTTTATAAAAAAAATTTCGAGTCAGCCTGTCAGTCCAGCGGGCAAAACATTTATTCATAAACACGGTGCGTTTACCAGTAAAAGTTAATACCAATGTGCGTTTTCTTTTTACAATCGCATTTAAAATATGCTGCGCACATTCTTCAGGTGTCATAAGCGAGCCTTCATCTAAAGGACTTTCGCCCTGTGCCTCTGCATGTTCGTTTAACGCTGCGTTTCTAATATTGCTTTTTGTGAAACCGGGGCATACCCACATTACGTTTACACCATCATCTAGCAATTCTGTCCGCAGTGCTTCCAGCCACCCATTTACAGCAAATTTACTTGCACTATAACCACTCCTGCCAGGCAAACCCCTGTAGCCCGCTATGGATGAGACACCCACAATCGTACCTTTATTTTTTATAATACTTTGGAGTGCAAGTTTTGTGCAATAAACTGTCCCGAGATAGTTTATATCCATTACTTTTTTAAACACATCCACATCGGCATCCTTTAGTTCTGCACGCATAGATATTCCGGCATTGTTTATTAAAACATCAATACCTCCAAATTGCGTGATAGTTTTATCAATAAAATTTTTGCAGCCTTCATATTCGCTCACATCTGTAGCCACACACAAAAGCGACTTGCCAGTATTATTATCCTGTAAATTTTTTAATTTTTGTTCACTTCTTGCGCAGGTACTCACACTAGCACCTGCAGCTAAAAGTATTTCTACAAGGGCTTTTCCAATTCCATCGCTTCCACCCGTAACAACTGCTGTTTTGCCTTTAAAAAAATTATTCATACGTGCAAATTTAAGGCATAAAAAAAGAGTTCATTAGGGGTACTATTTTTTTGGGGAAACAACTGGAACTTTATTAGATGGCTTCTTTGTTTTAGATTATAAAGATAAACCACAGAATTAAATAATCATTTCACATCCATATTTGGCGCAAAAAACCCTCAATATTTATTGAGGGTTTTTGTGAACTGGCTGGGACTCGAACCCAGGGCCCATACATTAAAAGTGTATTGCTCTACCAACTGAGCTACCAATTCTTCCGTTCCTTTCTTTCGTTGGGAGTGCAAAAATAGGGTAAAAATGTTTTTAGACAAATTTATTTTAAAAACATTGCTATCGATTTAGAAAAATAATCTTGAGACGCTCTATTGATAAAGGTTTCCATAAAAGAAAATTATACAATCATCAGCCCGCAGCCTCGTATGTCGCTGCGTTCCAGCCTGCCATTTATTTCAAATTCGTTGTTTTTATAAAGTTTTCCTACATCGTCTGTAGCAATAAATGAACAACTGTAAATATTTGCAAGGTCAATAATATTTACAGGTCCGTTGGCATATGGGGTCTCCATTTTTTTTGAAGAAATTATATCAAATGGATCGTCTTCTATTCTCAACAAAATTTTCATCCACGGTGGGCAATCAAAAATTCCATCCCTTGCTGAGTATGCCTGCGATAATAATTCTGTCATGCCGTATTCTGAATGTACCTGCGCAACGCCAAGTTTATTTTTAAGAATGTCATGTACCTGTTTTCGGGTAAGTACTTCCCTGCGGCCTTTCATACCACCGGTTTCCATCACAATTGTATTTTTTAAACAAAGCTGGTACTGTTCTGCAAAATCGAGTAAGGCGTAAGTAACTCCAATTAAAATGGATGGTTGCAATGCTTCTTCATTTTCAGATAACACTTTTTTCAACCTTTCGTGATCGTACAGATAAAAACCACTGTTTTCATGAACAGTATTTTTTATAAGATGGTTGACCATATAAACCAGAGAAGAACCCTTTCTTTCTAAGTAAGAAGGTAGCAGACCGATGATGCATTTATTTTTTTCATCTCCATAAAATAGCCTGAAACCCTCAATAAAACTTTTTTCATAAATGCCAGTTTCTTTTACGAAATGCTTACTGTTAACAGACCCAGTGGTGCCGCTGCTTTCAAAAATAACGGCAGGATCAAACTCCATCGTTTTTATTTCTTTACTTTTAAAAAACTGGATAGGCAAAAAAGGGATTTTTTCGATATCCTTTATTGTTGCAGGCCTCACCTTTAAAATGTCACAATAATTTTTGTATGTAGGATTATTTAAATATTGAAAATTAAATACCTGTAAAGCAACTCCTTCAAAATTTTGATCATTGCAGTTAAATACAGATTTGGTTAAATTTGAAAGTGATAGGGCGTCTGCCATTATTTTACAGTTAAAACTTGTTGTTAACAAAAAAGCAAAGCTAAAATTTTAAATGGTTTTTAGGTTTTCTATCATTAAATTTGACTATAAAACAGTAAATATGCGTTACTTAATTATTGCGGCTTTTTTATCTATAGCTTTTTTTTCTTGCAGCAAAGATAAATACACGAGTGCCCCACAAATAAAATTTAAATCAATCACCTCCACCTACGATGTAAACAATACCGGTCAGGTTTTTCCTATTTTAATTATTGAACTTACAGATTTGGAAGGCGATTTTGGTTTTACTGAGGGTAAGGATACATCTTATATTTATGTAAAAAACACGAAAGCACCTTTTAAGCAGGATTCATTTAAATTTCAGACAGCACTTGCAAAAGCCGTAAAGAAGAATTTTAAAGGCGATGTAGAGATTAATTTATTAGGCGATGG
>JBJXGJ010000044.1:0-27665 GCA_046153805.1 Ferruginibacter sp.
GTAAATGTAGAAACCAATGCAGGTATTGGCGCAAATTATACAGACAATGACTACAGCGAGGCGGGTGCAAGAATTTTATATGATAAAAAGCAGGTTTTTGAATGTGAGATTATTGTAAAAAGTGCACCCGTAAGCGAACAAGATTGTGAGCTGTTAACCATGAACCAATACATTATTTCTCCGATTCACCTAGCAGAAATGAAAAGGGAGATATTGTTGAAAATGATGGTAAAAAAAATTACTGCCCTTAGTTTCGAAAATTTAAAAGATGACAGCGGACATAACCCTATTGTAAGAAGTATGAGCGAAATCGCAGGGTCTGCAGTCATGCTTATTGCAGGCCAGTATTTAAGCAATGCCAATAATGGAAAAGGTGTTTTGGTAGGCGGCATCAGCGGAATACCGCCCACAAAAGTTATTATTATTGGTGCAGGTATCGTAGGCGAATATGCTGCCCGTACCGCACTTGCCATGGGTGCCAGTGTAAAAATATTTGACAACAGCATCTATCGTTTAAAAAGGCTGCAAAATAATATTGGCGGCCGATTATGGACTTCCGTAATAGAGCCTAAAATATTAGGGAAGCAATTAAAAACATGCGATGTTGCAGTAGGTGCTTTGGGAAATGACGGCGGCAGAACCCCCATGGTGGTTACCGAAAATATGGTAAGCAATATGCGCAAAGGGAGTGTAATTGTAGATGTGAGTATTGACCATGGAGGCTGTTTTGAAACAAGCAATGTAACGACCCACAAAGAACCAACTTTTACCAAATATGATGTAATACATTATTGCGTTCCTAATATACCAAGTGGTTTTGCACGTACTGCATCGCAAGCAATCAGCAATGTGCTAATGCCTTTGTTGTTGGAAACAGCAGAAGATGGTGGTGTAGACAATATTATCTGGTACAAAATAAATATCCGCAGTGGTATCTATTTATTTAAAGGTTCGCTCACAAACTTTCACCTCAGTGAAAGGTTCAATCTAAAGTTTACTGATTTAAATTTATTAATAGCGAGCCGACGGTAAGAAAGATAAATTTATAGTACAATTAATTACTGGCTACCACATTATTTGTAATCATACGGTAACTGTTCTGCCACTTTATCCCATGCCCAATAGCCGCTGATGGAGATGTCGTTTTGGTCATAAAAATAGCCGTTTTGTTCTATAACAATACTTTCAGCCGGGCGAAAACTAAGTACAGAAAATTTAAAATCTTTCGGTTCTGTTGGGTGACTTGCCATATAATCTTCACCTGGCTTTTCACCTTTAAATAAAATGCCCACTTCCTGTTGGTTGGGTAATATTTCTACCGTTTGTATGCTGTCATCCATTTCAAAATTGATAGCAGCATAGGGATCTTTTAGTTGCATTGCCTGATCAATCGCATTTCTTTTCACTATAAACTGTATTTCAAACTGCTGGTCTTTTAAATCTTTATGATGCACGCTTCGCATAAAATGAAGGAGCGATCCTTTGTAGGCGGCAAGTCTATTGGCTTGCCACATTTGCTGTTGTAAGCTATCGCCGTGCATTTCTTCGTATAACGGAGAGCCGGAGTAAATACTTACACCTGTATTATACTCGTGCGTAAAAGAATCGATGCTGTATTTAATATTATAACCAAGGGCATTGTTTTTTATTACAAGGGGTTCGGTAGCCGTTATTTTTAATCGGTTTCTTTTTTTAGAAAAGAAGAAATGCAAAGCTTCCGTATTTTGAATGGTACATGCTTTACTGTTCTTTGTTTTACCAATAAATTCTTCATTAAAAAAAGCACCATATTTTGCCAGCCCATCCATTACCTCATTGGTAGCTATGATGGCAACCGTTTCCATTTCTTTTTCTTTCTCTTTTAAACTTACATTAATGGCACCAGCTGCATCAGTGGTTGTGATACGCCTGCTTTCTGTTTTATAACCAGTGAATGTGACGATGAGATCGTAACCTCCCTGCGGTAACTGTAATTTAAAATTTCCGTTTTCATCAGTAATGGTTCCAATGGTTGTATTCTGTGCGAATACAGATGCAGCGGGCATTGCAGCACCTGTTACTTCATTTATAACTTTGCCCGAAACCGAAAAATAACTTTGGGCTGTTAAATTGTTTAAGAAAAATAAACCAAGAAGTGATGTAAATAATAATTTCATAGCAGTTATAAATAGGTGCCGAAAATAACGATTCCCTTGTTAATTTTTTGTTGCAGCCAGTATTTAATAACGTTTAGTTTTAAATAGCTTGCTGAAGATATTGCCTAGCTTAAGTTTTGGTTAGCTATGTTATTTAATAAATACTTACAGGAATATTCTACCGTTTCCTTTAAGGAGTGGTATTTAAAATTTGGTAGAAATTGGAGCAGTTTATTATTGTTGTAAGCAACGTTAGCCAAGGCTGTGGCGGCTGTTTCTCTCGTTAGTAATGGAGAAGTGCCTGTAAATTTACTTTTAATACTCTCTATTCGCCATGTGAGGGCTGCAATAAAAGCTGTTACTTTTTTTGAGGGTGCTTTTTTACCAAATGCGTTTGCTATCATCGTAAACATATCACGGTAAGAAATGTTATCTGCACTAAGTATAAACTTTTCTGCAGAGATATCACTTTTCATTAACGCAATCATAGCATTTGCAACGTCTCTCGCGTCTACAAAGCCAGTTGTACCTTCTGTGTACCAGGGGAACTCGTTGTAAACAGATTTAAATATTTTGGTTGAGCTGTCATTCCAGTCACCTGCCCCTAAAATGATAACCGGGTTTACAATTACTGCATTCAATCCCTCCGCCACACCACGCCATACTTCCATTTCGCCAAGGTACTTGCTGTGGCCGTATTTACTGTTGCTGGTTTCTTCCGTCCATAACATGGTTTCGTCTATCATTTCTCCTGGGCGTATTCTGCCAAGTGCCGCAACCGAACTAACATGTACGAGTTTTTTTACACCGGCATTTAGTGCAGCATTCACTACATTGGCGGTGCCTTCCACATTTATACTGTACAGTTTTTTTTCATCTTCTGGGTTAAAGGAAACAAGCCCTGCACAATGGTGTACTTCTGTAACCTGCTGCATGGCATCTTCCAATTCATATACATCGAGTATATCGCATTTAAAAGTTTCAAAATGGGGAGCATCTTTTATGGCCAGTGCTGTATTGTTATAAATGGCCCTTACGTGCTCACCTCTTTGCAACAAAGCTTCTATCAATACATTCCCTAATAACCCGGCGCCTCCTGTTACTAAAATCATAGTGCAGCGTTTTGCGCATAATTATAAAAGCCTTTTCCCGTTTTTTTTCCTAGCTCACCTGCAGCAACTTTTTGCTCCTGCATGGGTGAAGGTTTAAAGCGGGGGTTGTTGTTAAATGCTTTATATACTGATTGTGATACTGCAAGGTTTATATCCATACCAATTAGGTCCATTAATTTGAAAGGCCCCATTTTAAAGCCTGCATTTTCCATGAGCAAATCAATGTTTTCAATGGGTATTTTTTTTTCGCACGCCAGGTTCATTGCTTCAAGGTAAAAATGCCTGGCAACACGATTCACGATAAAACCGGGTGCATCTTTACAAACAACGGGCTGTTTTTTTAAATGAATGCAAACATCATAAACAGCCTTTATCGTATCCTGCGAAGTTTCTTTGCCGGCTACTACTTCAACCAACTTCATAATATGAGCAGGGTTAAAAAAGTGCATACCACAAACCCTTTCAGGATGTACAATATCTTTTTGAATAGCAGTTATGGATAGGGAAGATGTATTGCTGGCTAAAATTGTATTAGGGCTATTAATGGCGGCGAGCGATTGGTAAAGTGTTTCTTTAATTTGGAGGTCTTCAATAATAGCTTCAATGATAAGATCGCCGATACACTCGTTTACATCTGTAGTGAAAAATAGTTTTTTGTAAATATTCTCTTTTTGCAGCGCAGTTATTTTTTCTTTGCTCACCAGGAAATCTAAATTTTTAGCAATAGATTTTTTAGCGTTTTCAATTCCCTTTTCATTGCTGTCAAACAAAATAGTTTTATAATTATTTTGAGCCGCTGCCAAAGCTATGCCACTGCCCATTGTACCTGCACCTGCAACGCAAATTTTTTCTACCATGTTACAAAATTAAAAAACTGTAATGCTATTTTCATTTTTATTTTGTGGTAGATAAACCGCCTGTTTTTAGACAGGTCAATGCTGTTCATAAAAAAACCGCAGCACATATTAAAATGATACTGCGGTCTAGTTAACAATAAAACCAACTATTGTCTGTCTGCTTCCACTTTCGCATCTGCTTTCATTTTTTCATTGGCAGTTATAGAAAACTCTACTCTTCTGTTTGCCGCTCTACCTTCTGCTGTTGCGTTGTCGCCCTTCGCTTGGGTTTCCCCATACCATTTCACTGTCAGCCTGTTTGCTGCTAGCCCGTCAGCCTTCAACTCATTGCCTACGGCATTTGCTCTCCTTTCCGAAAGGGTCATATTAGATGCATCAGACCCTACATTATCGGTATGACCTTCTACCAAAATATTTGTTTCAGGATACTCTGTAAATATCTTAACCAATTTATCTATTGCAAGTTTTGAATTGGAACTGATATTATATTTAGCAGTTTCAAAATATACACCTGCCTTGCTTCCATCGGGGTTGTTTTCATCAAAAGTAACATTGATACCCTCGCCAACTCTCTCTACTTTAGCGCCGGGTATTTCGGTTTTAATTTTCTCAGCCTGCTTGTCCATTTTGTTGCCAATAATACCACCTGCTGCACCACCTATTGCAGCCCCAATAATTGCGCCGAGTGCTGTATTTTTTTTGTTCCCTACATTGTTCCCAATAATACCGCCAATTACTGCACCACCAACAGCTCCAACTGCAACGCCTTTATCTTGTTTGCTTGCCCGTCTTGTAGCATCGCAGCTTGTTGCTAATAAAGAAATACCAACTAGGCCGTAAAATGTTTTTGTTATAAAATTTTTCATCGCTGTTTTTTATGGGGTTAAATTTAATTTCTTACAAAATTGTAAATAAAAGATGCAGGCTTGCCTTCAAAGCTAATGTCACTTTTAAGCTGCATGTTTGTATCATCTAATCTTAAAATGGTAAAACGAAATCCGGCTTTGCCTTCATCCATATCCTTGTATCTATCATCTACTCTTTTATATTGCAAAACTTTTGGTGTTGTGCCCTCTTCGTAAATGGACCAGCGTATATTCCTTCTCACCGCAACACATTCGCCACCGTTTTTAGCAATGTTATAATAGCCAAGGCTGTTATTTTGGTTAAAGTTCCACATGCTTCCTACAAAGCAATTAAAATCTGCCTCGTCCAGCACCTGCGCCTTTATTTTGCCTATAATGCCTTCTGTTGTAATGGTCTGTAACTGCCAGTTACCGTTTACCGTTCTCTTATAGGTACGAGCCTGTTTTGAAGATGAGCAGGAGGAAATGATAAACACCATAAGAAATGCGGCTGCTATTAAACTTAATTTTTTCATGTCGCTAATTTTGGAAATTATTATTACGTGGTTAAAATGAAAAATATATCAACTTATATTTTCAATTTTAGTGCCAAACAATGAAACATGGGCAACACAAGAGAGTAATAATCTGAATGTTGTTTCAAATTATTACCCCATTTCTGGTAAAATAAAAATTTCTTTGAGGGATTAGGCGGATTCAAATTGTTTTAAAAACCGCAGGTCATTTTCACTAAACAACCGCAGATCTTTTATTTGGTAAGAGAGCATGGTAATTCTTTCTATACCCATTCCAAATGCAAAGCCTGTATATTTATTACTGTCTATGCCACAATTTTCAAGCACTTTTGGGTGTACCATACCACAGCCTAAAATTTCTACCCAACCAGTTTTTTTACAAACGCTGCAACCTTCCCCACCGCAGATCAGGCAGCTGATGTCCATTTCGGCACTTGGCTCGGTAAACGGAAAATACGAAGGGCGAAACCTCACTTTTATCCCGACTCCTTCGGGACTACCAAACATTTCTGTTACAAAAAAGTAAAGAGTCTGCTTTAAATCAGCAAACGATACGTTTTCTGCTATGTAAAGTCCTTCTACCTGGTTAAAAAAACAGTGAGCCCTTGCGCTGACGGTTTCGTTTCTAAAAACACGACCCGGGCAAATAATACGAAGCGGTAGTTTGCCTTTTTGCATTTCTCGTATCTGTACGCTGCTGGTGTGTGTGCGCAATAACCAGTCAGTCCCGCCAGGCTCGGTGGGATGGCTTATGTAAAAGGTGTCCTGCATATCCCGTGCAGGATGGTTCTCAGGCAGGTTAAGCGCAGAAAAGTTATGGAAATCATCTTCAATTTCCGGCCCTTCTGCCACGGAAAATCCTAATTTATTAAAGATGGAAACGATCTTGTTCTTTACGATACTTATTGGGTGTCTTGTACCCAAGGGTGCCGGTGTACCCGGTAATGTAAGGTCCAACTCAAATGCGGGGTTTTCATTATTACCTACTTCTTCCACAGCAAAAGAGGCGAAGGTTTCTTCTACAAAAACCTTAAATTCATTCAACAACTGGCCGGCCTCCTTTTTATTTTCTACAGCCACATTCTTCATTTCGCCCATAATGGATTTTAAAAGTCCTTTGGTGCCGAGGTATTTTATACGAAAAGCTTCTTTTTCTTCTGCTGTAGCAGGATGCTGGGCATTTATTTCCACATTATAATTCTCTATTAAGGCACGCAAATTTTCCATGTGGCAAAGATAATGAATTGCAAATTTGAATGCGAATACAGCGAAAAAGCAATACGTTTTTAGTTTAATAATTTATTAACAATCACGCTCGTGCTACGCCTTATTTTCCATCATACATTTATATTCTAAATCAACATTTTACATGGAGTCCGACTCGGGCAGTTATTTTAACAGCTCAATGCTTTTTAAAGCATCAATACTTACCATCAGTTTCACTACATTTTATTTTTACAAAACAGGAAAGCAGTTTAAATTTATGCCTTTGTCTGCACAAAAAACAGACACGGCAACTGCAGTTATTGCCGAAAAACCTGTCCTAAAAAAGAAAAGAAAAACGATCTACCTCACGTTTGATGATGGCCCTGATAAAGGAACAAAGACCGTTTACAACATTTTAAAAGAAGAAGAAATACCTGCCACTTTATTTATAGTGGGGGAACATGTAAATGGCAGCAGCACACAGCAAAATATGTACGACTCTTTAAAGGCCTGCAATTATTTTGAAATTGCCAACCACAGCTATTCCCATGCTTTTAATAACAGGTTCGATAAATTTTACAGCGAGCCTGATAGCGCAGTTCTTGATTTTGAAAGAAGTGCAGACAGCCTCCACTTTAGTACAAATATTGTGCGCACACCCGGCAGAAACATATGGCGCACAAACAATATTAAAAGCACAGACATTAAATTATCTGAAACTGCAGCAGACAGTTTGTACAGCAAAGGTTTTATAGCGGTAGGTTGGGATCTGGAATGGCAGTACAACAATGAGCAGCGGCTGGTGCAAACCGATAGTGAAATGCTGATTATGATAGACAGCGCATTTGCAAAAAAGCAAACAAAAACCGTAAATCATCTTGTACTGCTTGCGCATGACAGAACGTTTAAAACCATGGAAGACTCAACTAGCCTTCGTAATTTTATTATGCGCATGAAGAAACAGGAGGTTTATGATTTTGCAGTAATAAGCCAGTACCCCAGGTTATTAAAAGACAGTTTACAAAGGAAGCCTTTTTTGTACGACCAGTCTTACTAAATAATTAGAAGTTGTACATTTACATAAAGAAGAGGAGGTTGGTACATATTGGTATTTTGCGTAGTAAATGCAATGCATTTGTAAACGCCCTCTGATCATTTATTCATTTTATAAAACAAACATACAATGGCATTATTTGAATCAAGTAACCCGGCCCTTTCAGAAAAAAAATTTACAAGTACTGTTATTTCCGATGTGCTGGATGTAGAAAGCGCAATGACGGTAAAAGGAGCGTTGCAAAAATTTGGCTTTTTGTTGATGATGGTGCTTGGTACAGCATTCTATTCATGGAAACAATTTGCAGAAGGAGGGGCAGTAACGGGCATGATGTGGACGGGTGCCATCGGCGGGTTGGTAGTTGCGTTGGTAATAACTTTTAAGCAGGAGTGGTCGGCTTATCTTGCACCGGTTTATGCGTTGTTGCAGGGTTTGTTTCTGGGTGCTATTTCGGCTATGTATAACGAAGCTTTTGCAGAAAGAGCGCCTAACCTAATCGTTAATGCCGTTGGTTTAACTTTTGGTGTTGCTGTAGCCATGTATTTGTTGTATAGTTTTAGAATAATAAAGGCAACAGAAAAATTTAGATCTATTGTTATAACGGCAACAGTAGGTATCGGTATTTTTTATTTAATCGTAATGGTATTGCGCATGTTTGGGTTTAATAACATGCCGTTTTTGCACGAAGGCAGTACGATGGGCATCGTTTTTTCGCTGATAGTTACAGCAGTTGCTGCGCTTAACCTAATATTGGATTTTGATATGATAGAGCGTGGGAGCGAAATGGGTGCGCCAAAATACATGGAATGGTATGGGGCGTTTGGTCTTCTGGTAACAATCGTTTGGTTGTACCTGGAAATATTAAGATTGCTTTCTAAAATAGGCAGGAAATAATATCGGGATTAAAGTATTTAATTCGTTGAACCTCTTTTTTACTGGAAGAGGTTTTTTTGTGTAAGAGATGTGGCTAAAAACAATATGATCCTACTGTAGCAGTAACAAAAAAGCCACAAAGACTCTCTGTGGCTGATAAATAATTTTATGTTTAATACTGAACTTAATTTTTTTATTTCACCCTCACATAAAAGTCAGCAGGCACTAAAATTTCGTCTCTATATACAGCGGCAAAATAGCTCTCCATGTAGGCCAGTCATGTTTCCACTCTGTTCCCCAAATAGAGGCATCATGTTCTATACCTTTTGCATGTAGTATTTCTGAAATTTTGGCCGTGCCCGACGGATCTTCATAATCGCCGCTGCCCGTAAGAATATGTATGTGCTTGCTTTTGCGGATATGATACAAATACCATTCGTCCGTTAGGTTTGGGATGTAATGTGCAGGTGAGTTAAAATATACTTGCTCATCCCAGTAACCATTGGTGTATTCTGTAAGGTCGTATACACCACTCATGGCAATTACACCGTCAATAAGATCGGGTCTTTTCAAAAATAAATTTAAACTGTGTAAACCGCCAAAAGATGCACCCGCAACTATAATAGGCGTTTCGGCAGATGTATTGGTTTTAATAAATGGAATAACCTCATCAAAAATATAATTGTTAAACTGGTTTTGGCGAATGCCTTTATGGGCACCCTCCATTTCCTTGTTCAGCCAGCTTTCCTTGTTAATGCTGTTTACAGAAAAGATGCGAACCTTACCACTGTTTATGTAAGGGGCTAGTGTTTCAATTAGTTGAAAACGCTCATACTCAAGGTAATCTGCCGCTGCGGTAGGTACGACTAATAAGGCAAAACCGTAATCGCCGTAGGCCACAATGGGCATCTCTTTTTGTAGTGCAGGGCTAAACCAACTGGCTGTTTCTTTTTTCATGTGTATATTTTTGCGTGGAGCCTCGCCCCTTTAGTTGATTAAAATGCTTTATGCTATCAGGGATGTATTTACCATCCTTATTTTTTGCTATTAAAAACTAACAGGTTAATAGCGTAAATTTTCATGTTCGTACTTCCACTATTTTTTACAATAGCTTTGTAACATCGGTTTGTGCTTATCCTGTTTTGATACCAATTTCCTACACGGAATCCTGCTTGGTTAATGCTATGCTGTAAAAAGAGGCCTTTGTTGTTTTATTTCTGCTTGTTTTATTTCTGCATCTACCTCTACCCCCATTTCTTTTAGCTGGTCTAAGTAACTTTTAATTTTTCTACTTTTCTCTTTTGGATTGTCATGTAATATCGGTTCTTTAATACTTCCTTATTTTTATTACTGTGGTATGCAGCAATAATTATTTTGTGACTTACCGCCACCAGTGCTTTCTTTTACCTCGTCTTGTTATAAGGCTTTGGTATTTTTGTTTTAAATAACTGTCTTTTTTTCTTCCTGCGTTCCAACCACATTCTACTAAGGTTGATTGTAGATATTTGTTTTCATGGATGGTTTTTGTACTTTTTTACCATCACTTTCATTATTACCCGGACTCATACCTGCCCAACCGTTTAAGCAGTGTTCGTTAACAAATACACCCATATCTCCACCCATTTCTGAAATAATTTTTATTGCAGTATCCTTAGCTACACCAGTTGTGCTTTGCAAATTTTCTATGACGACTGCGTAAGCTTTACTTGCTTGGTTTATTTGTAATTCTAAAGTCGCTAATAGAGCCTCCTTATCTGTAATACTTTGCTCTATGAGTTTTAGCATAAACTGATGATGCTTGGTAAGCCTATCCTCCAAAGATTTCTTAAAATTTTCTTTACTAGCTTTTATTTTAGTATGATAATGTTGTAGCAGTTCATCTGCCTCTGTTTTACCTGATATTAAATCGTTAATTGTTTTTGTGCCCACCACATTGCCTACATTAGTTAGTACAGTACTTAGTTTAATATTTGCATCTTCTAAAATTTTTATTGTACGATTTTTTTCACTAGCTGTATCTGCCACCACTTTTCTTTTATAAAATACCAAATCTTTTAACTCTGTAATATCCTGCTTGGGTATAAAACTAGCTTTTAGTAAACCTGATAATAACAATTTACTTAACCAAGCACTGTCTTTTTTGTCGGTTTTATGACCCGGCACATTATTAGCACGCTTAGCATTTACCAAAATTATTTCGAACTTTTCCTCAAGTATATTAGACATAGGTTTCCAATAAATGCTTGTACTTTCCTTAGTTATATGAGCAACTGCTTTGGACTGACACCAATCTCTTAACGCAATCAAAGAACTTATATAACCTTCAAAACTTTTGGTCTCGAAATGGTCACTACCACTCCGTATAGTGGCTACCATCTAATTTGGATGAACATCTATACAGTAACCTACTGAAACTACATGCGGGTAATCAATACAATTCGCTTTCATAACTTTTGGCTTTGATGAAGCTAAAAGTTAATATTCATCATCGGTTTGTGTGCCAATTATCTGCTCATGGATATTTCATAAGATAATTTTTTCAAAGATAATTTAATCAACCAAGTAATAATTCTGTTGCTTTATGGGCGGCAAAAACTTTAACATCGGGAAAGAAAATAGTGTACCAATTGCCAATGGCCTCTTTATTGTTCAAAAATATTTGATGTGCTGTATCTGTTTCCGTTATATATTTCGCTCTTCTGGCAAGCCCACCGAAACTTTTTTGCATGCCTTCATTAAACCGGTAATTATAAAGCCAGTCATGTTGTTTCATGTGAGGGAACACAGCAGCAAATTTTTCGGGGAATGCTGTAGAGGTCTCGTCCAGCAACGCATAAGTATTAGTAGTAAATGATTTTAAATGGTCTGCTGTTTCAAATTCGTTTTGGTCATTGGCCAAAAAAAAATCATACACCACATCTGCAAAAGCCCCTGCATAAAGCCTGTATGCCGGTTTAAAATATTTCTTTATTTCCTGTGTCACTGGGTGCGTATCTGTAAAATCATCTATAGCTCTATGTAGTTTTATGCCTGCCTGTATCTCTTTGCTGAAGCTATATTGCTGTTTTCCTTTTACGTAATCGCTTATCATATTACCTACCAGCAAATCAGTATTATTAAATGATAGATATGCATGGGCAAGGTAATTCATCGGTTAATTTAATTTTTATTTACAAATGCAGTAATTAAATCGACAAGCCCGGGCATAATAGGCAAGGTTTCATTTGTGTAAGTTGCTATATTTTTTGTTCGGTCAGATGATGATTCTTTTAAAATATGGTTCATTCCGGTTATAATTTTAAGTTTTGCAGTCGGTTTACAGGCTTTCAGCATTTCTGCTTGTTTCACTTGGACCTGAATGTCTGTAGTGCCTTGCAAAATAAGGATTGGGATTTTGAGTTTTTTTATTTCTACACAGGGGTCGTGCAACATCCATGATAAAATATAGGGTTGTACAGAAGGACGGAAAATGGAAAGTAAATAAGGCGGAACCGTATCTAGCTTTTGGCCATTCATCATTCTTGTAAAAAGAGAATCTACTACAACAGCGGCCTTCGGTAGTTGTTGCGCATATTGCCAGGTAATTATTTTATCAATGCTTTCTCCTGCCCCAGCAATAGATATGTAACCATTTACTTTTTCTTTTTGTGCTGCCAACATTCCTACAAGCGAGCCTTCACTATGCCCTGCTATAAATACTTTGCTGATGCGCTTGTCTTTTTTAATAAAGCTGATCCATCCGGCAAGATCATCTGCATAATCATCAAACCGCAGGTTTGCCTCGCTTTTGATGGCTTTGGCACTTTTTGCAATGCCTCGTTTATCAATAAGCAAAGTGGCTATGTTTCTTTTTGCAAGTTCTTCAGCAATAAGCCTGTAGCAGTTTGTTTTTAATGCATTACCGCTGTTGCCATTGCGGTCTGTAGCGCCACTGCCCGCCTGTACTACCACAAGTTTAAAAATTTTTCCCGATGTGGGTAACAGTAATGTACCTGCCAAATCTCCGGAAGTTGTGCTGTAGATTTTTTCTTCTGTTTTAAATTGGGCAGATGAAATAATAGAAATGAAACTAAAAAATAAGGTGAATAGATGGCACATTTTTTTTTGTAAAGGTAGGGTTTGAAATTGCCAGAGTATTTAAAGTAAGTATTAATTGAAGGTATTTAAGAAGGAATAGCATGTACAACTGCAGTATTGTTTTATATTTGCAGCAATACATTTTACAAACTGAATATATGACAACAGAAAAAGTGAACCTGCGTTACGGCGTTTTAATTGCATTAATAGTCCTTGCGGCCTTTAGCAGAATTATCCCACACACTTTTAATTTTTCACCCTTGGGTGCAATAGGTATTTTTGGTGCAGCACATTTTAGTAAGAAATGGATGGCGCTGTTTATTCCCCTTGCCGCAACCTGGTCAAGCGATTTGTTTATAAATAATGTTATCTACGCAAAATATTACCCAACTTTTGCATGGTTTGCAGAAGGCTTTTACTGGCAGTACGCGGCCTATATATTAATTCTAATAGCCGGCTTTTTTATTATGAAGAAGATAAATACCAAAACGGTTTTAATTGGTGGATTGGCATCCTCAACAATATTTTTTCTTGTAAGTAATTTTGGTTGCTGGCCTGGTAGCACCTACCCTCAAAACTTTGGTGGACTTATGCAATGTTATGTTGCAGGAGTACCCTTTGTAAAAGGCACATTGATGGGTGATTTATTTTATTGTGCGGCCTTATTTGGAGGCTTTGCGCTCGTACAAAAGAAAGTGCCTGCGTTACGTACTGCCAATGCCTAAGCACGAAGAAAAATACTGTCCAAAATGCAACCAATTATTTGTTTGTAAGGTGGGTGATATTGCAAATTGCCAGTGCAATACAATTGTTTTAACCGAAGCCACCCTGCAGTTTCTAGCCAAAACAAATTTTGATTGCCTGTGCGTTAACTGTCTCCAACAAATTAACAAAGCTACAGCCCTATCTAGCACTTATGTTTTCCCTACACAAAAAGAAATGTTTATAGAAGGGTTGCATTATTACATTGAAAATAATAACTGGGTATTTACAGAAATGTACCATATGCTTAGAGGCTATTGTTGCCAAAGCGGCTGTAGGCATTGTGTGTATGGGTTTAAAACTTGTTGATGGATTTTAATTTCATTTGTGCGAAATATGGATGATCAGGATTTATAATTAATTCTTGCTTTTGAGGATGAATTAAAACATCCATATCTTCTAAAGGAATTGCTCCTAACAATGGTTCGCTATCACCAGGTAAAACCATTGCTCTGCAAGTAGTTTTTCTATTTTTAAATCGAAGTTCTACTCCGGTAACTACATCACATTCTACAATTCTTCCATCTGCTGTTACAGCTTTTCTTTTTTCATCAAATGGAAACGGCGACTGTGCTTGAATACTTTCGTTTATACACAGCATTGCAAAACCTGTAGCTACGAGCATACTTATGGTCATTTCCTTAACCTCATCTTCTCCAATTATATATTTTCATGCTAGTGTAAGATCTTCGCCATTTATTAAAGTAATATCTGCATAAACTAAACCCATACTATATTTTTAGAGTGAAGATGAATAATTTCTTACAGTTAGTAAATAATTAGTTTTATTGAAAAAGGGCACTTATTGGGAAGATTATAATTTTACAAATTTGAAATAACTTATTCTATTGCATAATAAAATTTGAAAAATGATTTACTGCTGAAGAGCGACGGGATAGCAGCGGCTATCCTTTTTATAATCCGCTATTCGGCGCAATAAAAAGATAGTAACGAATGGCCCGCACCAATGTTGCAATTCGCACTCAGTTGACCGCACCAAATTGCTTGCTATTCTCCACCAGTTTTTAACTGACTTAAACTGCGCAAAAGAAGTTATTTTTGCAACGAAAATTTTATAACAATAAATGAAAAATATGAGCAAAGGCCCGGTTTCAAATTTTATAGAACACCATTACAGGCATTTTAATGCAGCTGCTTTAATGGATGCTGCAAAAGGATATGTAACACATTTAGAAGAGGGTGGAAAAATGATGATAACCCTTGCGGGTGCTATGAGTACCGCTGAGCTTGGGCTTAGTCTGGCAGAAATGATACGTCAGGATAAAGTAGCTATTATTAGTTGTACAGGTGCAAACTTAGAAGAAGATGTAATGAATCTGGTAGCACACTCGCATTACAAACGTGTACCAAATTATAGAGATTTAAGCCCGCAAGATGAGTGGGATTTGTTGGAAAACCATTACAACCGTGTAACAGATACCTGCATACCTGAGGAAGAGGCTTTTAGAAGATTGCAAAAGCACATTGAAAAAATATGGAAAGACGCAGAGGCTGCCGGCGAAAGGTATTTTCCGCATGAGTATATGTATAAAATGTTGCTGAGCGGTGTGTTGGAGCAATATTATGAAATAGACCCAAAGAACAGCTGGATGCTTGCTGCAGCAGAAAAAAATATTCCGATTGTTGTACCAGGTTGGGAAGACAGCACGATGGGCAATATTTTTGCTTCCTATATTATTAAAAATGAATTGAAGGCAAGTACCATGAAAAGTGGTATTGAATACATGGTTTGGTTGGCCGATTGGTATCGTAATAATTCATCTGGAAAGGGTGTTGGTTTCTTCCAAATTGGTGGTGGTATTGCCGGCGATTTTCCTATTTGTGTAGTACCGATGATGTACCAGGATCTGGAATGGCACGATGTACCGTTCTGGAATTATTTCTGCCAGATATCGGACTCTACAACATCTTACGGATCATACTCGGGCGCAGTGCCAAACGAAAAAATTACATGGGGTAAGCTTGATATAACTACACCGAAATTTATTGTAGAAAGTGATGCTACTATTGTAGCGCCACTGATGTTTGCATGGATATTGGGATGGTAAAGCCCCCTAAATCCCCCGAAGGGGGACTTTGGTCTTTAATAATTTGAAGTTTCTTTAAAGTATTGGAGAGTGGCTCCTCTCAGGCCTACCCCGCTTTTTGCGGGGGAGAGGTGGGGGTAAGATTTTTGGGTGAACAAAGAAGCAGCTTTGAGAATGTTTAGTGGCGACGCTCCATTCATCAGTATATCTTTTTGGATCTTTAATTGTGCAATAGAAAACTAGGATAGATTTAAAAATATTTTATAAACTTTAAACAATAACGGAGCCAGCTCCTCTCCTTTGGAGAGGCGGGGGTGAGGTAAGAACAAATCATGGAAAAAGTAAAATTAACCGTTAACAACAACGGATCATTAAAAGTGGAAGGCGATTTTGAAATTGTAGATCGTAATGGAAATGTGTATGACCTTGGCGGAAGAACCGTTTTAGGAATCTGCCGTTGCGGACTATCTAAAAACAAACCATTCTGCGATGGTGCACACAACGGACATTTTGAGCATGAGGCTGTGGCATTTGCATTGCCGCCAAAGAAAACAACCTAAGATAATATTTTCAGGAAGTTCAAATTGAGTAATGCTCAATTTGAACTTCTTGAACTGCTAAAAGAAGTATTGATAAACTTCTTCCACTTTCCCAAGCATCACTACTTCAATACCGAATTTAAGTTTCCCAAGGCTTTTGCTGTTGTATTTTGAGATGAGAATTTTTTCGAAGCCCAGTTTTTCCGCTTCAGCTATGCGTTGTTCTATTCTGTTTACTGCCCTTATTTCGCCACTTAGCCCAACTTCGCCTGCAAAACAAACTTTTTGAGGTAGAGGTACATCCTCGTAGCTGCTAAGTAATGCACATACAATTGCTAAATCTATACTTGGATCTTCTACTTTTATGCCGCCAGCAATATTTATAAATACATCTTTTACCCCAAAATGAAAGCCCCCTCGCTTTTCCAGTACAGCTAAAAGCAGTTGTAAACGCCTGAGATCGAAGCCACTAACTGTTCTTTGAGGCGTTCCATATACACTTTGTGTTACCAATGCTTGGGTTTCTATAAGTAATGGACGCATTCCTTCAATGGTGGCGGCAATGGCAATTCCGCTTAATTCATCTTCTTTTTGGGCAATTAAAATTTCTGAAGGGTTCAAAACCGGTTTCATTCCTTCACCAGTCATCTCATAAATGCCCAATTCCGATGTGCTGCCAAACCTGTTTTTTAGTGTTCTCAAAATGCGATATGCATAATGCCTGTCACCTTCAAATTGTAAAACAGTATCCACCATGTGCTCTAAAATTTTTGGGCCTGCAATGGTGCCGTCTTTTGTAATATGTCCAATTAAAAAAACAGGTGTGTTGGTTTCTTTTGCATAACGTTGAAGTTCCGCAGCGCATTCTCTTATTTGAGAAATACTTCCTGGACCGGATTCTACAAATGGTGATTGAAGTGTTTGAATAGAATCGACAATCACCAATTCTGGTTGTAGTTTTTTTATCTCTTTAAAAATTGTTTGCGTGTTTGTTTCGGTAAGCAAATAAAAATTATCGCTTTGTGTTCCTACTCTATCGGCACGCATTTTTATTTGTTGCTCACTTTCTTCGCCACTAATATAAAGCGTGCGCACATTTGTAAGTTGTAAACCTATTTGCAAAAACAATGTTGACTTTCCAATTCCTGGTTCGCCGGCAACAAGTACAATGCTTCCTGCAACAATACCCCCACCAAGTACACGATTTAATTCCCCATCGCTCGAAAAAATTCTCTTCTCTTCTCCGCTTACAACATCGTTTATAGAAATTGTTTTTAAACCCTTCGTGCCGCTAAAGTCGCGCCAATCCTCTTTTACAGCCTTGTCTGTTCCTTTTACAATTACTTCTTCCACAAAAGTATTCCACTCATTACAACTTGGGCATTTACCAACCCACTTTGCACTTTCCTGCCCACAGTTCTGGCAAAAAAATGTTGACTTCGTTTTACTCATAAATTAAAATTACGGAGAAGCGTTGTAGAATGTCGAATTGATTGGTTGTATATTTTTTTAATCAGCATCGCTATTGTGCTTGTCCGTCCGAAGGCGATAACTCACTTCAGGGTTATACCTTTTTTCATCTTTTATTATGCATTTTTATGAAACACTTTTTGAACATTTGTTTTTATTATTCGTAGCACCGAAATACTTTTACCTAGAGTAAAATAATTTTTGCGTCAGTAGAATTGCTTTTATTTTTTATAAATAATTTTCATGTCATTTTGTTCTAAAAATAAAATAGAAATAAAAAATGATGATTGATTTAAAGTGAATAAAAATTATTGGAGAAAATTATTTGAAGAAAAAAAATTATAAAATCTTGGAATTGAAAAATTAAACTTTTACGTTTCAAAAATTTAGAAATTAT
Organism: Ferruginibacter sp.; assembly: GCA_046153805.1. Classification (GTDB taxonomy): domain Bacteria; phylum Bacteroidota; class Bacteroidia; order Chitinophagales; family Chitinophagaceae; genus Ferruginibacter. The sequence continues at coordinate 17,912 of JBJXGJ010000044.1, forward strand.
AAAAAAAGAAGTCTGCCTTTTTAAATCAATTTAATTTTTAAATGGTTACTAACTAGAAAAAGAGCCATCATTTCTGACAGCTCTTTTACTTACTAACCCATTAAATTCTACTGCTAAAGTACACAATCACCTCATAACAAAAAATTATTTTTTGATGGTAGCAATTTATTAATATGGAATTATTGGAAACAATTTTTACCCTAATCATCTGAAAAACATATAGTTGGTTTTATTTTTTCCATATTTCGTAGCATTGGAATATTTTTTTTAAAATATATTTCAAAATATTTGGTTTATATTATAAACTACTCTACGTTTGCTTAAATTATTTGCAAAATGAAATCTTTACTAACGGTTTTTACTTGTTTGCTCAGTTTGTTTTCCGAAGCACAAGTAACAATTTCAGGGAAAGTAACCGACAATAAAAACCTGCCAATTAAGGGAGTAAGCATTACAATTGTTGATTCCTACGATGGAAGTACAACTGATTCTTTGGGTAATTTTACCTTTGCAACTACCGAAAACGGAAGTAAAACGATAAGTGCCACAATGGCAGGGTATTCGAGCTTCAATAGCAAAATAGATATTGCAAATACATCCATAGCAATAAATATTACGATAAAAGAGCTTATAACTGAGTTAAATGCGGTAACCATAACTGCAGGATCTTTTGAGGCAAGCGATAAGAAGAAGGGAACAGTTCTCACTTCTTTGGATGTTGTAACGACTGCCGGAAGTAACGGCGATATAACCGGAGCGCTAAAAACATTGCCCGGTACGCAGCAGGTAGGGGAAAGCGAAGGTTTGTTTGTAAGAGGTGGCGCAGCTACAGAAAGTAAGATTTTTATAGATGGCAGCCTTGTAAATAACTTTTTTTACAGCAGTTTGCCTGGTTTAGCAACCCGTGGCCGCTTTAATCCCTTTCTGTTTAAAGGAACCGTTTTCTCAACTGGTGGTTATTCTGCTTTGTATGGGCAGGCCTTGTCTGCTGCTTTGATACTTGAAAGTGCAGATTTGCCGGATAGAACAGAAGCTAATCTTAGCTTATCCGCAATTGGGATAGGTGGCGGCTTACAAAAATTGGCCAAAAATAAAAAGGCAACCTGGGGCGTTTCCTATAATTACACAAACCTTGCCGTCGCATTCGCAATTATAAGGCAAAAAGTAGATTTTTTTAAAACACCAGTTTATCACCAGGGCGACGCAAACTTTAGAATAAAGACTAAAAAAGGTGGCTTTATTAAATACTATGGTTATGCAAGCTGGAACCAGACAGGTATTCGCAATCCTGATATAGATTCTGTGCAACTTAAAAATGCCTTTAATATTGAGAATGTAAACACATTTCAAAACATCAGCTGGAGAGAAAATATTGGCAATGGGTGGAAAGCAAATACCGCTTTGAGTTTTAGTACCAACAAAGACGATATTGGCAATGAATTGCTTAACGGTGACAACCAAAAACAGCAGTTTTTTGCACCTGTAGGCTTTGCAGGTAAAAACTTTTCTTTGCTAAACAAAGCGCAATATGCACAGGCAAAAGCTGTTTTGGAAAAAAGATTAAAAGGTATCAATACCATTCGTTTTGGGTCTGACTATTTCTATAGCAGAGAGAAAACTTTTTACACTTTGTTTGATGGTACAAAGTTTATAGATGTTGCAAACGATAATTTATTTGCGGGGTTCGCTGAAAGCGATTTGTACATAACAAAAGACCTCGCATTAAAAGCAGGTGGTAGGTTAGAGCGCTCAGAACAAATTGGTAAGTGGAATGTGGCGCCACGTGCATCTATTGCATATAAATTTAAAGATAAAAGCCAGCTCTCCTTTGCCTATGGTATTTTTTACCAAAATCCTGAGAGAAGATATTTGCCTGTTTTAAATAACAACGTTGGTTATTCAAAAGCAACCCATTATATCTTACAATACCAGGTTGCAAAAAACAGCAGAATTTTTAGAACAGAAATGTTTTACAAAAATTATGATGCTTTATATAAAACGGCATTTAATAATTTCGGAAGAGAAGTGGCGGCTAACAATAATGGCTTTGGCTATGCAAAGGGTGTAGAGGTTTTTTGGAGGGATAAGACCACAATTAAAAATCTTGATTATTGGATATCCTACTCCTTCCTTGATACCAAGAGAAATTACCTCAATTTTCCGGGTTCAATAACGCCTTCGTTTGCGGCAAGCCATACAGCCTCTTTTGTAGCAAAAAAGTTTGTAACGCCATGGAAAACAGGTTTTAATATGAGCTACAATTTTGCAAGTGGTCGTCCGTATTATAACCTGCGTTTCGATAATGCCCAAAGCAAATATATTATCAAAGAAGAAGGCAAAACAATTAATTACAACAGCCTCAGCTTTAGCATGAATTACCTACCCAACATTGGTAAGACAAATAAAAAAACTTTTATAGTTTGGGTTTTGTCGCTTACAAATGTGCTTGGACAGGAACAAATATTTAATTATAATTTTTCTTCTATCAACGACAATAAAGTCGCTGTAATTCCACCTTCAAAAAGATTTTTATACATAGGGTGCTTTTTAAGTTTTGGTATTGACAGAACACAGGATGCAATTAATAATAATCTGTAAAGAAACTGACGACGTACCATGGACAACGGATTACAGGTAGGGTTAAAATGAATAGAAGATTCTTAAAAATATAATACTTAAAGCTACTAAAAATGACAAGCGAACAACTTCCACAAAACGAAAAGGATACTGCACTTTGGGAAATAGCAGAGAAGCGAGTAAAATTTAAAGGCCATTTGCTGATATACGTCTTAGTAAACACTTTTCTATGGGTACTTTGGTTTTATTCAGAAGATAAAAATGATCGGATTGGTAATGGTTTTAATTTTCCATGGCCGCTTTGTTCAATGCTAGGCTGGGGCATAGGTTTAGCAGTTCAATTTGTTGGTGCCTACACTTCCACTAAGTCTTCAGCTTTACAAAATGAATACAATAAATTAAAAAACAAATCAACCTAAATCAATAATCGCTAACATCTTCAAACTCTTTCTTACGTGGCAAGGCATTGGAGCTGAGGCAAAAAACACTCATCATGAAAAAAACAATCTTCTTATTGCTCATCAGCATCGTATCACTTTCATCATTTGCACAAAATGAAAAGTATGTAAACGCTATGAAAAAAAACATCGCTTTGCTAGATTCTGCATTTGCAAAGCCTGATAATTTTTTAAGTATGGCAAATACATTTGAAAGAATTGGTACAGCAGAGAAAACCGAATGGCTTCCCTTTTATTATGCGGCATACTGCAGGGTTAATTATGCATTTATGCAGAAAGATCCTTCGGGCAACGACCCTATTGCAGAGAAAGCCACTGCCCTCATTAATACAGCAGATTCTCTAAAGCCAAACAACTCAGAAATTAGCTGCCTTAAGAGTATGATTGCCAGTGTACAAATGATGGTAAACCCCCAACAACGCTTTATGCAATATGGTGCAGCTAGCCAAAAAGAACTGCAAAAAGCAATGCAGCAAGATCCTTCAAACCCACGCCCATACATGCTTAAAGGGCAAAGTTTAAAATATACGCCGGAGCAATATGGTGGTGGCTGTAAAAATGCATTACCACAATTAGAAACTGCCATGGAAAAATTTGCATCGTTTAAAACAGATTCAGAAATCTATCCATCATGGGGCAAAGCATATACAGAAAGTATGGTAAAAGAATGCAAATAAATGAGTAAGTATAAAAATGTTTTTATGGAAGAATCATTTAATGAAAAGCAAAGCCTGGAATTAATAACAGGAATGATAAATAAAGCAAAAAATCAATTTAGTGAATCAGGTATGCTTTATCTGGTATGGGGATTTGCCGTCTTATTTTGTAGCATAGCTCAATTTATTTTAAGCAAGGTGGGCTATAAGCAAGTTTATTACGTCTGGTTTTTTACATTCCCGGTCTACATTTACCATGCAATTTTTTTGTACAAAAAGAAGAGGAGAGATCTTGTAAAAACCTATACAGATGAGATATTAGGCTATGTTTGGTTGTGCTTTGTTATTTGTTTGTTATTGATGCTTTTTATTTTGCTTTACAGTAAAAAATTTGAACTTATTTATTCTGCAATTTTAGTTTTATATGCTATTCCAACTTTTCTATCTGGCGCCATATTAAAAGCCAAGCTATTAATAATTGGCGGTATTTGTTGCTGGGCATTGGCATGCTTAAGCTTATTTATTCCTTTAAACTATCATTTACTTCTAATAAGTATAGCGGTTTTAGTGGCATGGATTATCCCCGGTCTGTACCTAAGAAATAAATATTTGGCTGTATCTAAACCTGCATCTAACCTCTAACTGATAAAAATGGAAGAACAAGAATACAATAAGGAAGAAGCACGTACCTACCGGCAAAGTTTGGATCTTATAAATGAGATGATAAGCAAAGCAAAAAAAAGTTATACCACCAAGGGCATTGCATCCATGGTTTGGGGATCATTAATAACATTTTGTGGCGTGGTGAACTGGGTAGAAATACATTTTAATAAAGACTTTGGAGATGTGTGGCTGTTAACATTGATAGCACTTCTACCGCAGATTTATTTTTCTGTAAAAGAGAAGAGAAGCAAAAATTTTATTGCTCACAATGAAATTACAACAAATTATATTTGGATAGCTTTCACCTTATCTATGTTTATAACGTCCTACCACTTTTCTTATTTTAATTTGGGTAATGTCTCATCTTTAATAATGATGCTCTTTGGAATTCCAACTTTTATTATTGGTGGTATGAATAAATTTAAACCGATGATAGTTGGGGGCATTTTCTGCTGGGCCGCAAGTATTGTTTCTATTTTTACAAACATAGAAATTGATCTGTTACTTATCGCAGCTTGTGGTTTATTTGCATGGCTTGTACCGGGTATTATTTTATGGGGGCGTTATAAAAAAAGTGTGGCTGCCAATGTTTAAAGACCTTGATCCTATATTGCATTCTCAGTTGCGACTTTCCGTTATTAGTCTTCTTATTAGCGTAAAGGAAGCAGAGTTTACTTTTTTAAAAGAAAAGACAAATGCAACTGCGGGTAACATTAGTGTGCAGATAAATAAATTAAAAGATGCAGGCTATGTAGATGTTACCAAGCAGTTTAAAGATAATTATCCCCTAACGGTTTGTAAAATAACCCCAAAAGGTGTTTTGGCTTTTGAAGAATATGTAAAAGCTTTGCGCAGCTATATGCCGGAAGATGGCAAATAAAAAAAGTGCCGCTGTTAGGGAAGCGGCACCTGAGGTAAATTCATAGAAAAAAACTGATACTATGAATTTGTATAGAATACTATTTAAAAAGTACAAATTTTGTTGAAATGATTTTCTTTTTTACAGTCAACTTAACTGTATAAATACTTTTCTTTAAATCTAAAGCTTCTTCTAAACACACAGCATTTAATCCTTCATTAATTTCACATTTAAATGCTTTTAACCTTATTACTAGGCTCGTCAATAACGACAACGTTGGCTTGTTTCTTATTTGAATTGTATAATATTTCTAGGATAGAAGTTGCACCATTAGATACAATCTTGATTTTATCTTCTTTAGTTGCTGCTTTAGCAGTTGCTCCAAAAACAGAACTGAATAATATTAAAATAAGTAACCTCATTGTGTGATCAATATTCTTTAATTTGAGGCTTATCACAGAAAAATTGTAGTTCTACTTGGAAAAGTCAGGATAAATCACAATTATTTGATCTGATGTGATAAATGCGGGAATATTTCTTTTATCGACACGTATTTGTACGATTTTATTTTAAAAACATTTTCTATTATGTTTTTCTAGGGTAATTTCGCAGAATGAATGTGATGTTGCAGGTAAATGAATTATCAAAAAAGTTCAATGATTTTAAGGCGGTAAAAAACCTCTCTTTTACAGTAAATGAAGGGGATGTTTATGGTTTTCTTGGGCAAAATGGTGCAGGAAAATCTACCACACTGCGGATGTTACTCAAGCTGATAAAGCCAACAGAAGGCGAAATTATTTTTTCAGGTAGAAATATAAATGGCGATTACAATGCTATGTTGAAACAAACGGGTGCTATCATTGAAAGACCCGATATGTACAAATACCTTTCTGCATACGATAACCTATACATTTTTGCAAAAATGAGCGGTATAAAAACCACTCGTAAGCTTATCATGGATCAACTGGAAATGGTGGGCCTCGCAGATAGGGCACAAAGCAAAGCCAAAACATATAGCCAGGGTATGAAGCAACGGCTCGGTATTGCAGTTGCCCTTATTCACTCTCCCAAACTTATTATTTTAGACGAACCTACCAATGGGTTAGATCCGCAGGGAATAGCAGATATGCGCAATTTAATTTTGCGATTGAGCAGAGAAATGGGTAAAACCGTTATCGTTTCTTCTCATCTATTAAGCGAAATAGAATTGATAGCAAACAGAATGATCATTATACACAAAGGAGAAAAAGTGGTGGAAGGGGATGTAGCAACATTGTTAGACCCTGCCGATACGGTGGTTGAAATAAACACCACCGACAACGAAGGGGCATTTTTTAAACTGCAACAAACACAGTGGAATGAGCGAACTACTAAAACAAATAAAAATTTAAGAATTCGCACCAATAAAAATGATGTTTCGCAAATTATTAATACCCTTACAAGTGCAGGTGTAAGCCTGCTTGCTGTGCAGCCTCGCCATTCCTTGGAAGATTATTTTTTATCACTCACAAACAACGATACACATGTGGAGCCTTTTACAAATTGAGTTATACAAAATATCTAAAAGGCCAAGAACGTACATCTCTTTTATTGCAATTGCAGGTATTGTACTTATTATCCAAGCCGCTTTTAAAGCTGATCCCGGTTACCTAAATATTTTATTGCAAAATGTAGGTGATACTTTTGAGGTAGATAAAGGCAAAGTTATTAATGGGTATTTTATGTGCTACATGATACTTAATACTTTATTGATACAGGTTCCAATTTTAGTAGCATTGGTTGCCGGCGATGCCATCAGCGGAGAAGCAAATATGGGGACACTGCGTTTGTTATTGACCAAACCCATCAGCCGTACAAAAATTATTGGCGTTAAGTTTTTAGCATCAGTAATTTATACGGTTGCGCTGTTGGTATTTATGGCACTGCTTGCTTTGTTTTTAAGCATGGCAATCTTTGGAACAAACGATCTGCTTGTTTTTAGAGCAAAAGATACAGAGTCGCAAATTTTACAAATAACGCAAGATGATGTGATGTGGCGCTACTTTGCTGCCTTTGCCTATGCGGCTGTAGCCCTTACAGTTATTGCTGCGCTTGCATTGTTTCTATCAGTATTTGCAGAAAATTCTATCGGGCCTATAGTTGCCACTGTTTGTATTGTAATTGTATGTACGATTATTTCAAACCTTAATATTCCAATTATTGACCGCAACGTAAGGCCATGGCTCTTTACATCGTACCTCGTTGGTTGGAAAGGCTTTTTTTACATAGCAATAGATGAAGACAATGTACCCATAAAAGGCAGTATGGAAAACTGGCCCGCCATCAGAAAGAGTCTGTTAATTCTTTTAGCACATATTGGTGTTTTATTTGGAGGGGCAATCTGGTTTTTCAAGCGAAAGGATATTCTTACGTAAGGAAAGGCCTCACCTAAATCCTCTCCCCCGCAAAAAAAGCGGGGCAGGCTGGAGAGGACTTTAGTCTCTGATACTTTGTTGATTTTTTAAAGTATTAAGAGGGGCTCCTCTCCTATGGATAACTTGTTCCGATTTTTCGGAAGGCGGAGGGTGAGGTTTTAGCCAAACAAAGAAGTAGCTATGGTCGGCTTTGGTGGTCCCGCAGCAGTGCGGGACACATTTCTTCTTCAGCTACCTATTAAGCATTAATGAATTTTTTGTTCTAAAAAATCCTTTTAAATCTGTGAGCAAGGTTCTAGGGAGAAAAAAAATTTTAAAGAAAATTATGAAAAAAATATCGACCATATTCCTTCTTATCTGTAGCATTAAAGCTTCTGCGCAGCAAGATATAAACGCACTTCTTTTAAAAGCAAAAGCCACTATTGAATCTGTAAATGATTACAAGGCAACTGGTCGCATGAAAACCAATGTGGCATTTTTAAAAGTGCCCATTGCCAATGTAAGTGTATATTTTAAGAAGCCTAACAAATTAAAAGTAAAGAGCGAAAAAGGAATTTCATTTATACCAAAAGGCGCTGTCAGTATTAACCTTACAAACTTAACAGGTACAAATAGATTTATAGTTTTAGATGCCGGGACCGATAAGATTGGGGGTAAAATTGTAAGGGTAGCAAAACTTTTGCCTGAAGATGATAACGGTGATGTTGTGTTAAGCACCGTGTATATAGATGAGGCAACAAACCTCATCAAAAAAGCAAAAACCACCACAAAAGACAATGGTACTTATGAGCTGGAGATGACCTACGGAAAGTACGCAGCGTATGGGTTGCCCGATAAAATTATCTTCTCCTTCAATGCTAAAGATTACAAATTACCCAAAGGCATAACATTTGATTTTGATGATGGTGCAGCGCCACCTGCTACCGATAAATTAAAGGGCAAAAAGGGGAGAGCGGAAATTACTTTTAGCAATTACATGGTGAATAAAGGAGTAGATGATAAAAATTTTTAAAATTATTTTGCAAGATGTATATATATATTACATTACACCAAAAAAAATATTATGAAAAAGATTTTATTCATCCCATTGTTATTAAGTTTTTTAGCATTTTATTCATGTAATAAAAGTATTAAAGAACTTGAAGCCCCAGCAAAAGTTGATGTGCTTTTTAGCCAAGTAAAAAATGATGCAATTTTTTTAGAGTATTTGAAAGAGATAGATCAAACAATTGATTTATTTAGAAAACAGATCCAACAATCAAATCCATCAGATTCACAAATATTGAGAGATAATTCGCTATCCCTTGACGATAAGTTTGGTAAATTAAAATATCAGGGTCTTGACAAGGTGAAGGAAAACTCAAACAAAATTGTAAAGTTATTTGATGTTATTTCTAAAAAATATCCCGCGATACCTTCATTAAGTAATGAGGAAAGTAAACTGCTTTATAAAAAAGTTTATTCCTATTACGCTAAACCATTATCCACACCTAAAAAATTAATATTAAAAGCATAGCAAAAATACATTTACTTATTCTTGTGAGTTTTCTTTTCAGTTTAAAATCTTTTGCTGCTAATGAACTCCCTAGAAAGAAAACTTTTTCAAAATTTGAATCTAAACAGATCATTGAAGAATTTAAAAAAGCAAAGCCCTGTTGTTTGATAATAGTATTAAATGAATTAGGTTTGGTTAGTAGCCTAGCAAATAATATCTACAATTCGTGTACACAGAGTGGCGGATCAAATTGTACCACCCTATGGCTTAATATTTATAATGCAGGGGCAGCTAATGTAGAAGCTCAATTATCCAATTGCGAAGCAGTTGATGGAGGCATGCAGTGCGGAGATATTTAACTCTAGTAAAATTGAATAGCTGGCACGGAATAGTGCCAGCTATTTTTAATTGTGTCAGGCATGTTCATTAGCTATAGGGTGTAAGTCCCGAACGAGAGTTGTAGTGCTTATCGTTAGCCAAGCGCAAGGGTGTCCAATGTAAATTGGAATCTGAAAGAAGCAGGCGGCAAATATTCGCCCTTACGAACAGAAACTAAATACAAGGCGTTGCAATTTGGGTGATGCTGCATAAGAAGCAAAAGCCCTACACTACACGGAAGATTGCGGCGTAAA
>JBJXGJ010000058.1:0-3472 GCA_046153805.1 Ferruginibacter sp.
CAAAAATAAACAAACATAGGTGAAGCGCAATTTAAAGATGCTATTTTATCATTTTATTAATCGTTTACGATTTAAGGTTTTTCTTTATCTTTAAACAAACTAAACCTAAAACGCCATGAAAATCATCAAAAAAATATTGATAGGTCTTGCAACAGTCGTTCTTCTTTTATTAATACTTGCTCTTTTTGTAAGTAAAGATTACAAGGTAGAAAGATCAATCACCATCAACAAACCCAAAACAGAGATTTTTAATTATATCAAATATTTAAAAAACCAAAATGAATACAGTAAATGGGCGAGGATGGATACCGGTATGCGTAAAGTTTTTATGGGTACAGATGCAACCCCAGGTTTTATTTCTGCCTGGAGAAGCAGTAACAAAGATGTGGGTATGGGAGAGCAGGAAATTAAAAAAATAATAGATGGCCAACAGGTAGATTATGAAATACGTTTTGAAAAACCTATGAAAGATGTTGCAACATCTTTTATGCGTACGGATAGTATTGGGGCAAATGAAACTGTTGTGAAATGGCAGATAGCCGGCCACATGACTTACCCGGGAAATTTAATGGGGTTGGTAATGGATAAATTAATAGGCGGCGACTTACAAACGGGGCTAGAAAATCTTAAAAAATTACAGGAGGCAAGGTAGAAGTTTTTGCTAATCAGTAATAAGTTTTAATAATACTTCGCCCATTTCATTTGTGTTAAACTAATTTTTATCCAAATTGTACATACCGTTTATGCAGGAATTGCTACTTTTGAAAAATGGGAAGCTACGAAAATGCCCCGCTTAGGGTCGCTATTTTAGATATGTACGAAGGTGCCGAAAACCAGGGTATGCGTTGCCTCAGAGAAATTTTGAACCAGTTTGCAGAGTTGCATGGGCGTGAACTTGTGAGAGGCGAGTTTAATGTGCGCCAGCACAATGAACTGCCTGACTTTAGCTACGATATTTATTTAAGCAGCGGAGGGCCGGGTTCTCCATTGGACAGCATTGACAGTTTGTGGGAAAACTCTTTTTTTGAATGGATATCAAAACTGGAAAAGTTTAACGCAGCGGCCGAGAACATTGTTAAGAAGCCGGTTTTTTTTATTTGCCATTCCTTTCAACTTGCTTGTCGTTATTTTAAAACCGCTGATGTAAGTAAAAGAAAGAGTACCGCTTTTGGGGTTTTTTCTGTGCATTATCTAGCAGATGCATCTGTAGATACAATCTTTAAAGGTCTTTCAGATCCGTTTTATGCGGTTGACAGCCGAGACTACCAGGTAACACAACCCAACCACAACAGGCTAAAAGAACTTGGCGGTAAAATACTTGCCATAGAAAAGCACAGACCTCATGTACCGTTGGAGCGAGCTATAATGGCAATTCGTTTTAATGAGTATATGGTTGGTACGCAGTTTCACCCCGAGGCAGATGCTGTGGGAATGAGCATTTACCTACAAAGACCCGAGAGAAAACAAATAGTTGTAGAGAACCACGGCGAAGAAAAATGGCAAAGTATGATAGACCAACTTGGCGATCCCGATAAAATTTTGCACACCTATGCGCATATTCTGCCAAATTTTTTAAACAACGCTCTTTCTAAAATGGTATTGGCAGAAGTTTGATGCGTTCATTATTTTGTCACTAAAATTGTAAAGGAGTAATTTTATGTATGAGTATTACTACTTCGGGCAATTGATGCAGAACACTGTTTCCAAATAAATTTTATTCGTAATAAAAATTAGCCATCATAACGCTAAAAGGACAGATACTTTGTCATAGTTTTAATTGTAAAAAGTCGTTCGTCTTATGCAAAAAATACTCAGAGAAAAATTCAATAAAAGCTTTACAGAAGAAAAGTACCTCAGTTATTTAAAAAAAATAGAAGCTATAACGCCGGGGGCATTGGATTTTAGAAATGCCGAAACGCCTCTATTTATTCCAAAAGATTTTACAAAGAAAATGCTGGATGCTTGTGAAGATATTATTGATGTAATTGTTGCACCAAATTTTAAAGAACTTACAAGTCGCAGCATTCCGGCAGATGTGCATGTACCGGGCAATGAAGGACACGCCCAGTGTATGGTGTTCGATTTTGGTATTTGCGAAAATGCTGCAGGAGAATATGAGCCACAATTGATAGAAATGCAGGGCTTTCCTACGCTCTTTGCTTTTCAGGCATTTCTCAGCGAGCTTACGGCTACATATGCTGAGGAGCTGCCAGATAATTATTCTTCCTACCTAAGTGGCTATAACAAGGAAACCTACATACAGTTGCTTAAAGATATTATTGTAGGCGACGAAAAGAAAGAACAGGTAATTCTACTCGAAATATTCCCTGAAAAACAAAAGACAAGGATTGATTTTTATGCTACTAAAAGAATATTGGGTATAGAAACGGTGTGCCTCACAAATTTAAAAGCAGATGGGCCTACGCTTTATTATATGAAAGAAAACAGCGAAAAGCAAATAGTAAAACGTATTTACAACAGATTAATTTTTGATGATCTGCAACAACAAGAAGGATTAACTGATATGATAGATCTTAAAAAAGAATATGATGTTACCTGGGTGCCGCACCCAAACTGGTTTTACAGAATAAGCAAGTTTACCCTGCCTTTTATTGATAATCCGTTTGTGCCTGAAACCTTTTTCTTAAATGAAATTACGCAGCCTGTTGATTTGGATGCATTTGTTTTAAAGCCGCTCTTTTCTTTTGCAGGAATGGGTGTTGTAATTGATGTAACACAGCAGGATATTGATAATATTACCGATCCTGAAAACTGGATCTTACAAAGGAAAGTAAATTACGCACCTATTATTTTAACGCCAGATGAACCCGCTAAAGCAGAAATCAGGCTTTTTTATTTTTGGAAGGATGAGTGGGAGCGCCCCATTGCTGTGCACAACCTTGCTCGTTTAAGCAAGGGAAAAATGATTGGTACTCGGTATAATAAAGATAAAACTTGGATTGGGGGTACAATTGCCTTTTTTGAGCAATAAAAATTTTAACTTACATTTTTTCATTTCATTTAGATTTTATGACCCAAGGACCGGGCAGATTTGAATTTTATTTAATTCAATTAGATGAGGTTTTGCTGCAATCATCAAAAACGGATAATCCTGCACTGTATTTGTATAAAAACGATGCACGTACAAAAGCTTTTATGCTGGAAGGGTTATCAAAATTGTATGCAAGCTTGCACAATGAAAAAAGGTTTGATTATGCAAAAGAGTACTTTAAATCACTGGAAGATGCATTGGGTGATATTGACCATTATGATGCTTATGCAGAACAGTTTTTAGCAGACCCGGAAATGCCTGTTACAATAAGAATGTTTATAGAGCAAAAAAGAGATGAAAAGCTGTTGGAACTTATTAATAAGTGCATAATTTAGTGCTATATTAAATATTTTTTTTGTATCTTTGGATAATGAAAAAAAGAGGTACAAAAGATAGCCAAGAAACTAAACGTATTTTAGT
>JBJXGJ010000072.1:0-13419 GCA_046153805.1 Ferruginibacter sp.
GCTCGCCCCGTAGCAGAATGAATGCGCTTGTAATGATTGTCCATACATGAAACTAAATACATTGGAGAAATTGTATTTGTGCATGAAATACGAATTGCCCGAAGTAACGATGGAAGAGGGATTAAGAGAAGCTGCTAAAAGACCAATTGAAAGAATGTTGGAATTGAGTGCGAGACTATAGTACCCTCTATCTTCCCCCAATGGGGATGAATACTGGAAGATAGTTGTGAAGACCGAATACAGATTGCGTGATAGTAGTTGAAAAGGGATATTTTGTTCAACGTAGCCTTGATAGTAGCAAAAATCCTTTTGGTGCCTTTGAGCAAAAAGATTGCAATGAATAGCGATAGAGAAATTCTGAGCAAAGTTTCCTTGCTCACACTCCTAATATTTCTAGATTATCCACTTGTTTTCTACAAAAAAATATACATTTACAGTTGAAATAATTACTTTTAAAATAAAATTATACACCAATATGGCTATTCCTTCAGTTGATTTAGCAGATTTTTTAAGTGGTGACCCTGTAAAGAAAAATGATTTTGTACAAAGATTAGGTAAGGCTTATGAAGAGGTTGGTTTTGTAGCGGTTAAAAACCATGGCGTGCCTGATGAGTTAATTAGTGATTTGTACAAATATGTGCAGGAATTTTTTTCGCTACCATTAGGCCATAAAAAAAAATATGAAATTGCTGAACTTGCTGGGCAGCGTGGTTATACAAGTTTTGGTAAAGAACATGCAAAAGGAAGCGATGCGCCCGATTTAAAGGAATTTTTTCAGTACGGTCAGGTGCCTAGGGATAATTTTAGAGATGAAGATTATCCTGCAAACGTGCAGGTAGGTGAAGTGCCAGTATTTAATAAAACATTTGATGATGCTTACCGTTCATTTGAAAAGAGTGGTACAGCGTTGTTACAAGCAATTGCTTTATACCTCGGATTAGATGAACATTATTTTGACGGATACGTCCATAATGGGAACAGTATTCTAAGAGCTATCCATTACCCCCCAATAACGCACGAACCTGCCAGTGCTATACGTGCGGAGCAACATGAGGATATAAACCTGATTACGCTCCTCGTTGGTGCCTCTGCTGACGGTTTAGAGATACTTACCAAGCAAGGTGAGTGGGTTGCAGTAACTTCGCTTCCTGAACAGATTGTTGTAAATGTGGGAGATATGCTACAACGATTGACTAATAATAAGTTGATGAGTACGACGCATCGAGTAGTAAATCCGAAACAGGAATTGTGGCATACGAGTCGTTTTTCAATTCCGTTTTTTTTGCACCCACGTAGTAGTATGAGTCTTCGTTGTTTAGATACTTGTGTCGATGAAGGACACCCAATAGCATACGAAAATGCTACAGCGGGTGAATATTTAGACGAAAGGTTACGTGAGATTGGGTTGAAAAAATAGGTATTGCAAATTTAATTTTTAATAGTATTTGTTGGGGCTGCTGATGATTCAGCGGCTTTTTTGTTTTTTTGATTTAAACGTTGTGTGAATAGTTTTTTATATTTGATTTCTTAACTCATCATTTGAATTTATTTAGACATATACCATTTTTAAAAACTGTCTTCTTATACAGCGTTACTGCTTTTGGTGGTCCGCAGGGGCACCTTGGTATGATGCTTAAAACCTTTGTAAATAGGAAAAAATATATTAGTGAGGAAGAATTAATTGAATACAACTCCTTTTGTCAGCTTTTACCAGGTGCAAGCAGTACCCAAACACTAACGTTAATAGGGTATAAAAGAGGAGGCGTTTCGTTAGCTGTTATTACGCTTATTGTTTGGATTTTGCCTGCATGTATTTTAATGGGTGCACTGTCTTTCTTACTCACCCTTTTTCCTACAAAAAATTACACGGGCAATTTGTTTAAATATTTGCAACCAATGGCTATAGGTTTTTTAATTTACGCGGCGGTGCGTGCATTTGGTATTTCCGTCACGAACTTTATTACGTTTATAATTATGCTAGTTGCTATGGTTATTACTTATTTATTATTTAAGACGCCATGGGTTTTCCCTATACTTATCATGGCCGGGGGTATAGCTACAAGTCTTAGTAGCAAAAGGATACCTGAGAAGGAGATCATTAAACCGAGACAAATACGCTGGACAAATATTTGGCTTTTTGCCATAATATTTATTATAGCGGGTATACTAAGTGAAACCGCCCGCAAACAGCAGTGGGAAGACAGGAAAGTATATAATTTATTTGAAAACTTTTATAGGTTTGGCAGTTTTGTTTTTGGTGGGGGGGATGTATTGTTGCCAATGATGCTGGACCAGTATGTAGAGAGACCATTATCAGAAAATGCTAAACTTAAGAATCCTGATGCGTTAAAAATTGAGAGAGATGATTTGTTAACAGGCTACGGCTTTGTAAGGGCAATACCGGGGCCTGTATTTTCTGTAGCATCGTTTACTGGTGGAATGGCAATGAAAGACAACGGAACGAAAATGCAATTAATTGGTTGTATTGTTGGTTCGATAGCTATTTTTTTGCCTAGCGCATTATTGGTTTTATTCTTTTTTCCTGTATGGCAATACCTTAAAAAGTTTGTTGGAGTATTTAGGGCGCTCGAAGGTATAAACGCGGTGGTCGTAGGAATTATGGCTGCTGCCGCAGGGTATTTATTAAAGGGAGTGAATTGTTCTTTTACAGAACTTACTGGAATACTTGATTGTGCTACTGTAGTAGCCACTTTTTTGTTTCTTCGCTATACCCGAGTTCCTGCACCAGTTATAGTTCTAAGTTTCGTTGTGTTAGGATGGATTTTCTAACGTGGAATTATAATATCCCTTTTCGTCAATCTCTACTAATACTTTATCTGTTACAAGGTATCGTATAGATTTTTTATCTTTTATGTTTTTTCTGATTTGAGTGGATGATATTTCTAAAAGAGGGGCATCTGCAATTTTTATATTTTGAGGCAGTGTTGTGTTTACTGGGTAAGAAGGCCTTAGATAAATTAATATATTGTAATTTAATATTATTTGTTTATAATTTTTCCATTTCTCTATATTTTGGTAACTGTCACTTCCAATAATGAGTGTGAAATGGTGATTTTTGTATTTTTCGGTTAGGTATAGTAATGTATCGATGGTATAGGATGGTTTCGGAAGGTTAAATTCGACATTTGATACTTTCAATTTTTTTTCATCTTCAACGGCTCTTTTTACTAGATCGTATCTGTGATGCTCATTTAAAAGACCTGCCGCTTTTTTTAAAGGATTGTGGGGAGAGATAATAAACCATACCTCGTCTACCTCTTCATTATATGCAATGTGATTTGCAATAATTAAATGCCCGATGTGTATTGGATTAAATGAACCAAAATAAAGCCCAATTTTCATAATTTAGTAAAGAGGTATTAATTGATCTTGAAGATGCATGAAGGGAATAAAATTCAAAAATAGTTTTCTCTTGGTTCGGGATAACAAGAACTAATTAGTTGCAATTTTGCTGTCTTCCACCTCCTCTACTAATATGTGTTCTGCCTCATTTAGTCTTAAACTTAAAGTGTAGCCTGCAACTGAAATAGATATTGGGTCTTTGAATGGAGCAATCTTTTCAATGATAATTGTTTCGCCTGGTACACAGCCCATTTCCATTAGTTTTAAAAAAATATCATCGTTCTCAAATCCTCGTATGATAACCTCTTTACCAATTTTAATTTCAGATAACTTTTTATACATTAGTACTCAGTTCATTTTTACAGATTGTAAAATTAGTCTATAACCCTTTGCCTTAATAGCTATTTTAAGAATTTATGTCAGTCACATTTTACGAGTTAATAAAGACCAAGCTGTCGAATAGAAGAATGCTTAAAAGTTATATCCCGGCTATATTCGCCGGCGAAGGTAAAATATTTGGTAGTTTAAGTATTATATTTTGTTCAGATGAGTATTTACTGGATATGAACAGGCTGCACCTTAACCACGATTTTTACACTGATATTATAACGTTCGATTTAAGCGAATCGAAAGTCCTACCAATTATTGGGGAGTTGTATATAAGTGTTGACAGAGTTAAAGAAAACGCTTGGAAGAATGATGTCATTTTTACAAATGAACTCCTGCGTGTTATTTTTCACGGGGCATTACACTTGTGTGGTTATGGCGATAAGAAAAGGGATGAAATCGTGGTAATGCGTTCAAAGGAACAACAGTATTTAAGATTGTATGTTGAGCAACAACAGAAATAGTTCCACGAATCCCGTTTCACCAAGGAACATTCTATTTTACAATTTACCATTTAGCTTTGCAGCTGTGAATGTTCCACGAATCCCAGTTTCTGTTAGAAACATAAAGGTTTATTATGGCAAGAAAAAAATGGACGGCAAAGGAAGATGTTACAGAAGTTGATATTAAATTTAGAGAAAAAAGAAAGTGGCAGCAAGCGTTGCGTAGGTACGTGTTGGATAAAAACCCAAGTGAAAGCTATGCGATGTATTTCGGTTTGAGCATAGGAAGCTTTAGAGAATGGATAGAGCTTCAATTTAACGGTGACTTGAATTGGGATAATTTTGCTACAGCATGGCAATTTGATCATATTGTTCCTATCGCTTACTTTGATTTTGGTGAGGAGGCAGACCTTAAACTTGCCTGGAATTTTATCAATATCCGTGTTGAGAAATACGAAATAGATAAAGTTAAACGCAACAGGATAGATGCAATAGCTGTAAAAACGTACTTTCAACAGTTATACGAAAAGACAAACTATTCACTCTGTGCTCGTATGCTTGAAAAAATCATTGCTATTGAGGAATCGAATGTAGTTTCAGAGCCTAACCTAGAGCATTTTATAAAGGATAAAAAAAAGGAGTTAGAACTTACAGCCACATTAAACAAATACGAATTTGCTGAATTAAACAAAGGTGTCACGTTGTCTGATATACTACTAGAAAGAGAAATTCTGAAGAAATTCGGTTAATCACTTCTTTTTATATTAGAAGAAGCCCTTCGTACCTTTGCAGCAATGTTTCCAAAATATGATATTATAGTAGTAGGTGCCGGGCATGCAGGCTGTGAAGCTGCAGCCGCTGGCGCTAATATGGGTAGTAAAACACTGCTCATAACCATGAACATGCAAACCATTGCTCAAATGAGTTGCAACCCCGCAATGGGTGGCATTGCAAAAGGGCAAATTGTAAGAGAAATTGATGCGCTTGGTGGTTATAGCGGCATTGTTACCGATAAGAGTATGATCCAGTTTAGGATGCTCAATCGATCAAAGGGTCCCGCAATGTGGAGCCCACGTGCCCAAAGCGACAGAATGTTGTTCGCCCAAACATGGCGTGAAATGCTCGAACAAACGCCTAACGTGGACTTTTATCAGGACACTGTCTATAATTTGATTGTAGAAGGTGGTGAGGTGAAAGGTGTAGTTACAAGTTTAGGTCATAAAATATATTCCAAATCTGTAGTACTTACCAATGGAACCTTCTTAAATGGAGTAATACATATAGGAGAGAAAAACTTTGGTGGCGGGAGAGTTGCAGAAAAGGCGGCCACAGATATCACAGAACAGCTCGTTTCGTTAGGCTTTGAAACTGCCAGGTTAAAAACAGGGACGCCTCCAAGAATTGACGGTCGTAGTTTGGACTATACCAAAATGGAAGAGCAAAAAGGAGACGAGGAACTGGTAGGATTTAGTTACGTTACCAAGCCTGAATTGAAATCCCAAAACCAAAAAAGCTGCTGGATTACTTATACGAACCAGGAGGTACACGATATTTTAAAAACAGGCTTTGAAAGCAGCCCAATGTTTCAAGGGCGTATTAATGGCACAGGGCCGAGGTATTGCCCAAGTATAGAAGATAAAATAAACAGATTTGCAGAAAGAGAGAGGCACCAGCTTTTTGTAGAGCCAGAAGGCTGGAACACTGTGGAGATATATGTAAATGGTTTTTCTTCTTCTTTGCCAGAAGAGGTGCAATTAAAAGCATTGAGAAAAGTACCCGGCTTTGAGAAATGTAAAATGTTTAGACCCGGGTATGCTATAGAATATGATTTTTTTCCGCCAACACAACTAACGGTAAGTTTAGAGACCAAATTAATTAAAAAATTATTTTTTGCAGGACAGATAAATGGAACAACCGGTTATGAAGAAGCGGCATGTCAGGGTTTAATGGCAGGTATTAACGCTCACCTTGCAGTGAAGGATGAGCATCCATTCATATTAAAGCGCAGCGAAGCATATATTGGCGTTTTAATAGATGACCTAATTAATAAAGGAACTGATGAGCCATACCGAATGTTTACGAGCAGGGCAGAATTTAGAACGTTATTAAGGCAGGACAATGCAGATTTGCGGCTTACAGAATTGGGCTACAGGCTAGGATTGGCTTCACAGCAAAGAATGGACAATGTTTTTGAAAAGAAGAAGAAAGTTGAGGATGCCATCGAAATTATTAATAACCTGTCAATCAACGGAATAGATGTAGACGAATACCTCATTTCTATAAATTCTGCCATACTTACATTTAAACAGAAAGTTGCACAAATATTATTACGACCAAATGTAGATCTGGCACAAATGATGCATCACGCAAAAATAGTTGGCGAAGCATTAAAAGATTTTTCTATAGATGTACTGGAACAAGCAGAAATTCAAATTAAGTATTTTACATATATAGAAAAGGAAAAGGAGTTGGTTGAAAAAATGAGCCAGTTAGAAAATCTTTCTATACCCCACGATTTTAATTACGAAAAGCTTGTTTCATTGGGAAATGAAGCAAAACAAAAGTTTAAAAAAATACAACCCCGCACACTAGGCCAAGCAAGTCGTATAAGTGGTGTAAACCCAAGTGATGTGCAAATTTTAATGGTGTACATGGGCAGATAAAATTATATTTTATGGAAGAATTTAAAGCTGGAGATATTGTTGAATTAAAATCTGGTAGTCCAAAAATGACAATAGCATTTATATCTAAAGAAGGATATTGTTATTGCACATGGTACGATTTTAGTGCGTTTACATGGCACGAACAGGTTAAGATTTATACCGTACTACTTAAAAAAACTACTTAAGCAGGTTTTATTTAAAAAAGAACTCGGTAAGGCAACCAACTTCAAAAACTTTTCGTACATACAATTGTATTTTGTGTAACTAATATGTTGCAACCAAAACCAAAGAATGTTCAGGTGTAGTTTTTAGGTTAAATAGCCCTTGCGAAAGCAAGGGCTTATTTTGGTGTGTCAGGCATGGTAATAAGCTCTAGGGTGGAAGTCCCGAACGAGAGTTGCAGTGCTTATCGTTAGCCAATTGCAAGGGTGTCGTAGGTGACTACGAATCTGAAGGAAGCAGGCGGCAAATATTCGAGCCTACGAACAGAAACTTCATATAAGGCGTGGATGTGTGGGTGATGTTGCCAAAGAAACAAAAGCCCAATACTGCACAGAATACATCGGCGTAAATGAAGAGGCTACATGAATAGAAAGCGTATTACCCTACCCTGAGAGAACTGATAATAAGCAGTCGGATATACGAGCGAGTGTATGAGATGCAACTATTAATAAAGTTCAAAAGACAATATTGGTAGCTATTATCAGTAGTCAGCAGAGGTCATAGTATTGTGGATACGAGCCGAAAAAAAAATCGGAGGACTCACCCAAACAAGAAGGACTGAATGTTAGAATAAGGTGAAAGATTTACAATGTTTTTGAGTGAAGCGATTAATCAACCGAACCCCATAAGCGAACTACTTACTTGAAGAAAGGGCGGTACCCGACAATAAAAAGTAAGAGGAGTTGAGCCAAGCACAGATACAGTAAAACAGTAGCCCTGTAAAAGAAAAATGGTATTATCACAATCGTACCACGTTGCAGACATCATTATTCTAAAAAACCGCCGTATGCCGAACGGCACGTACGGTGGTGTGAGAGGACAGTAGGGGAAATAATCCCCTACTTCCTACTCGATTTGGAGGTATAGGTAGTTGCCACCGCAATACTGCGGGGCAGGCATATTTATTAAAAAAAAAGCCCTTGCATTTTATTGCGTGAGGGTTTTTTATGCGTGTCAGGCATGTTCTTTATCATTTTAACATTAATTGTACGTTTTCTCAATTAGCTTTTTTAAAAACAAGTATACTGTCGTCCAATAAATAGAGGTACAATTTTTCGTCTTTTAAATAATAACTCACTAATTGTTCATTAATTTGACCAGACAATATATTTTGAATGCTCTTTTTATTGCAAACCAGTCTTGTACCCACCAATGCTGAAAACTGAATTCTTTTTCCCTGTACTTCTATTTTTCCGCTAAAGCTGTTGCAGCCATCACTTCCTTTTACAGTGCCGTTTACAATGTTGAAATTCATCTCAGGTATTTTATTATAGGCTGCCGCAACAATAGGGCTGTTCCCGATTTTTTCGAGCAACCACTTGTTTTCCAGTTTTGTATCAGCTAAAAAATTACCACAACCCTCATAAATAGTAGAATTAAAATGTACGTTTACTTCTTTCTTAACAACTGCTCCCATGGTGGGTACGGTGCATATTTTTTTGTAGATAGAAATTTTCACACCCCCCGATTTCAATTTTACGGTATAGAAACTTCTTTCTTTGTTTACATCTTTTTGTAACTGGTTACAGGCAAACTTGAGGCTCAATCCATCATCTGCGTTAAACCGAACCGTATCGTCGTAATTAATGGTAAGCATCCAGTTGGAAGGTTGGCTACCCTGTGCCATAAAATCTACACCTGCTACAAGGAGCGATTGAACCTGCTCTGTATTTGATTTTTCGTTTATTTTCTGCACAGCTTTGTTGGAATCGGCTGTTGTTTTTTGGGAACCATTGCACGCTAGCAACAACAACGGTAAACAAAGAATTGCTATAATTTTTTTCATAAGTAAAATTGCTAAGAATATTTTAATACCATTTTTTTTAGACACTTGTAATGGTTATTCGTTAAAAAAGATAAGTTGCTGTTGTACAAATTCTACGAAATACTACCGCCTAAAGTCAAACCATTTTATCTGAAATTAGCGGCATTATCTATTTGATATCGAAATTTTGCAAAAGGGTTTTTGCCGCTTATGGCATGTGCCAATTTATTCTGTAACTTTTTATCATTTACCGTTTCTATAAAAAGCTCCATCAATTTATAACTTTTAAAGCCCTCCATTTTACTAATTTTCACAAAGCTTGTTGGGTCAGATTCTATTTTATTTATTTATTTCTTCTGCCCATAGATTTTCTTCTCCCTGACTTTATAAATAATCCATTTCGTCAAGATCCGGTATGGTTAATATTTCGTCGGTTGTCTTGCTTACAAAGGAGGTAAAACCCGCTTCTAATTCTTCCGCAATCTTCTGAATCTGTTGTGGTAAAAGGACTGTTTTCATCTTTTTAATTTTGGTTGCAACAAAACTAATTTATCAGTAAAGTCGCTTTATGTTACTTTTACACAGTCATAAAAAAGCATCAATGAAATACATTTTAACAGCTGCCACTTTATTTTTATTCGCCTGTAAAAGTACAAAACAAATCACAGCAGTTTCCACACGGGCTATGCCACAAAATGTAAGCTTGAACGGAAAACTTTTTTCGTCGGTATTTCAACAAAGGGCAGCGGAGTACAGGGCTTTGTGTTTGCAGGGCTATAATATTGCAAAATTTCGCATTGACAGTTACACTGCGCAGACACAAAAGCCGAAAGTAATTATTACAGATATTGATGAAACAATTTTAGACAACAGTGCTTACGCCGTACATCAGGCCTACACGGGCAACGAATATACCCAGGCAACCTGGTATGAATGGACGGATAAATCTGCCGCCGATACCATGCCCGGCGCAGCTGCTTTTTTGCAATATGTGGCTTCAAAAAACATTCAGGTATTTTATATTACCAACAGAGACGACAGGGAAAGGGCAGCAACGTTAAAAAACTTACGGCGTTTTGGGCTTCCAAATGCAGATGAAATTCATTTGTACACCAAATTAAACACGTCCAGCAAAGAAGCGAGACGGCAACAGGTAGTGGAGCGGTACGAAGTTGTATTGCTTATGGGCGATAACCTTGCAGATTTAAATGTACTCTTTGATAAAAAAAACGAAGAAGAAAGAAAAAGCAATATAGATTTACTGGCGGGTGAGTTTGGTAAAAACTTTATTGTTTTTCCAAATGCAAATTATGGTGACTGGGAAAGCAGCATGTACAAATTCGATTATAAACTTACGCAGGCACAAAAAGATTCTGTTATTAAAAGTGTGTTGAGGAGTTATTAGAGCAATTGGCAATTGGCAGTTGGCAATCTGCAAGAATGCAGCAAGTTCGTAGCTTGCGGCATTTTTTAATATATTAGGCATGGTAATCTGTTATAGTGTGCAAGTCCCGAACGAGAGTTGCGTGGTTTGTCGTCGTCTCAACTTTTTTCTCCTCATTGTTTCACCCTCCCAAACATTTGCTTTATCTTTACTCGACCTCCAGATTTTTAGATATCCTATTTTTAAGCGAAGGTCAAACGCAGTAATACAAACAGAGATTTTTAGATTTTAGACACAAGACACACTTAATAAGGCTTATTAAAAACGATTGGCAACAACAAACACGGTTTGAACAATCAGGGAACAATCTTGATACTCAAATCTTGCTATTCAATACTATAAAAAATGGCAAAATTTATTTTCGTAACGGGTGGTGTTACATCTTCATTGGGTAAGGGAATTATAGCGGCATCGCTTGCGAAATTATTGCAAAGCCGTGGGCTAAAAGTTACCATTCAAAAGTTTGATCCATACCTAAACGTTGACCCCGGAACATTAAACCCTTACGAGCACGGCGAATGTTTTGTAACAGACGACGGTGCAGAAACCGATCTTGATCTTGGGCATTACGAGCGTTTTTTAAACCTACCAACATCACAGGCAAACAACGTAACCACAGGGCGCATTTATCAAACGGTTATTAACAGAGAAAGAGAAGGAGAGTACCTTGGTAAAACAGTGCAGGTTGTACCGCATATTACAGATGAGATAAAACGCAGAATGTTGTTGCTGGGCGAAAGCGATAATTACGATATTGTCATTACCGAGCTTGGTGGTACCGTGGGCGATATTGAAAGTTTACCTTTTGTAGAAGCGGTGCGCCAGTTGCAATGGGAGTTGCCCGAGGAAGATTGTATGGTGGTGCACCTTACGCTCATACCTTATTTAAAAGCTGCTAAAGAATTAAAAACAAAACCAACGCAGCACAGTGTAAGAATGTTGAGCCAGGAAGGTGTACATCCCGATGTGATTGTGTGCAGAACGGAGCATTCGCTTTCAGATGAAATTCGCAGAAAGGTGGCGTTGTTTTGTAATGTAAAACCCAATGCGGTTATAGAAGCACTAGACGCATCTACCATTTACGAAGTGCCGCTTAAAATGTTGCAGGAAGGGTTAGATGTTATTGTACTAAAACAATTGCAAATAAACGGCTATTCAGCACCGGAACTAACCAAATGGCGGGGCTTTTTAGATAAACTAAACTACCCAAAAAGCCGTGTAAAAATTGGCTTGATTGGTAAATATATTGAACTGCAGGATGCATACAAATCTATACTAGAGTCGTTTATTCACGCGGGTGCAGTGAACCAGTGCAAGGTGCAGATTGTGAACGTACACAGCGAGTTTTTAACCGATGAAAACATTGGTGAAAAGCTAAGGGATTTAGATGGGTTGCTTGTTGCGCCCGGCTTTGGCAAGAGGGGTGTAGAAGGGAAAATTATTGCCGTAAAGTATGCACGGGAAAACACAATGCCTTTTTTTGGTATTTGCTTAGGTATGCAAATGGCAGTAATTGAATTTGCCAGAAATGTATTGGGTTGGGAGGAGGCGCACAGTACCGAAATGAATACTGGCACCCCTTACCCTGTAATTGCGTTGATGGAAGAACAGAAAAAAGTGAAGAAAAAAGGCGGCACCATGCGCCTAGGTGCTTACCCTTGTGAGATAGCGGCCAACACGCTTGCACATAAAATTTATAACAGCGAATTAATAAGTGAAAGGCACCGCCACCGTTGGGAGTTTAATAACAATTATTTGAACGATTTTGAGCATGCTGGTTTGCAGGCAAGCGGAAGAAACCCCGATAGCAAGTTGGTAGAAATTGTTGAGCTGAAGGGCCATCCTTATTTTATTGGTGTGCAGTACCACCCTGAGCTTAAAAGTACGGTTGAAAACCCACACCCGTTGTTTGTAAACTTTGTAAAAGCAGCAGGAGCATTTGCCGACCTTAAAATAAAAATTCAAATTTCTAAAGGAGAAACGATCCCTTCATGACGCAGAAGTTGAGCATGGATGACCTGAACAGGATCAGTCCCGAAGAATTTAAGAAAACCGAAAAGACACCCGTAATTGCGGTGTTGGAAAATATACGAAGTGCTTATAATGTAGGCAGTGTTTTTAGAACAGCCGATGCATTTTTGCTGGAAGCCATTTATATAACGGGTTACACCTGCACGCCGCCACACAAAGAAATAAAAAAGACAGCGCTCGGTGCAGAAGATACGGTAGAATGGAAACATTTTGCCAATGCGGACGAAGCCATTGTGGCGTTAAAAGAAAACGGTTACAAAGTGTATGCAGTGGAGCAGGTGGTGAATAGTGTTGCTTTGCAAAATTTGAGTTTATCCTCCCGCGAAAAAGTAGCTTTTATTTTTGGCAATGAAGTGAGCGGTGTTGAAGCTACCACCATTGCACTGTGTGATGGTTGCGTAGAAATTCCGCAGTTTGGCACAAAGCATTCGCTTAATATTGCCACAGCTGCCGGGGTGGTTTTGTGGGAAGCTACGAAGCCAAAAGCTTCTACTTAAAAACTGTTAAGACTTTCTGTTCTCCATCTTAACCGGATAAATATATTTTTTAAGTCAGTAACTTTATAAAAAATTAATCATGAATTCTATTATTGCAAATCCAAAAACGGAGGCTGAAACGCAAGCAGTTTTAGCATTTTTACAATCTATGAATATTGATGTGGAGGTTTATGAAAAGCCGTCAAAAGAGGAAGTATTGAAAAGTATAGAGCAAGGGTTTAAAGAGCTAAAAATGCACAAGGAGGGTAAATTAAAATTGCAAAATCTTTCAGAATTACTAGATGAATTGTAATATTGTAAATACCCCTGAATTTTCAAAAGAAATAAAGAAACTGCTAAAAAAGTATCCAACTTTTAAAACTGAGTTAGTTAACTTAAAAAATTCTCTTGAAAGTAATCCGTTTCAAGGAACATCTTTAGGGAATAATATTTTTAAAATTCGTTTGTCAATTAAAAGTAAAACAGCGGGAAAAAGGGGAGGAGCAAGGGTTATAACTTTTATAGAAGTAAAAGATTCCCAAATTGTATTAGTAAGTATTTATGACAAATCTGATCAAGATACAATTACAATTAAAATAATAAACGAGCGAATCAAAAGTTTTCT
>JBJXGJ010000080.1:0-8078 GCA_046153805.1 Ferruginibacter sp.
CGTATAAATATTTTTCTTTGCCGGGTAAATAATAATGCATGTTATTTATAATGAGCAAGCATGCTGCTGCAAGTAATCCAACACTTACAAAGCCGTCAACAGTTGCTTTCAAATAATCTACGCCGAAGCCCTGTAGCATGGTTATCTGCAACATAGCCCAAAAAAGCCACCATGCACAAAATGCAAATAGAAATATCTTTTTTGAGTTTTTGCGTGATGGTAAATTAAGTGCCAATATATTTTCTATTTTAATTTAATGCAGCAAAATTGTTGAGGCTGTTTTGCAATAAGCTGTTTGCTCGGTGTGTAATATTACAAATGTACTTTTCTGCACTTTCCTCCTCTCTTATTTTTGAATAAATTTCAGCCCCATCTGTAAGTTCCGTTAATAGATGCAATTCGCTCACATCAATAAATTTCCATTTTACAGGCATTACAGGTGCATCTTCACTTTCTGCATCACCAATTTTCCGCGCCTTATGAAAAGCATGTAAATCATCTTCTGCACAAATCAAACGAAGTTGTTCATCAAACTGTGGCGTGTGCTAGCCATTACCACAAAGTATATGAAATACTAATTTTGCAAGATACCATTTCATGTTAGTTGGGTTTTGATGGTTGTAATTGTAATTTTTGGGATATCGCAAAGGCGCTAAATTCATTTTACCAATAATCTTCTTTTCTTGATTCTTTTTGCACTTCTACAGCATCCTAACTAAGCTTGAAAATATTTGTAGCAGCCATTGAGGTTTGCAATAATTTTTTTTAAATAAAATGAAAATACGTTCTTGAACCTTTGTCCTTGAAGTTCTAATAACTCCTTATCTCCACACCGCCAAAAACTACTGAGCCCTTTAACGTAAGCACTTTATTAGCATCAGATGCCACAGTATTATTTCTACGCTTATCATCCACCCCGTGAAAAACGCCGCCTATCTCATTTACAACTGTCCAGTTTTGCGGAACAATAATTTTTGCGCCGCCCAAAACCATGTCCATTTTTATAACGATGTTTCCGGTAAAATCTGCTTGCATTAAATCTACCTCTGCGCCACCAAATACACAGGCAATTTTTCCACCTTTAAAATTTTTAGAAAGTATTATCCTGTTTACACCGCTAAACACAGAATCTATTTTTAAATAATCGCTGCTGTCTGTGGCTTTATATTCAGCATCGGTTGACGATGTTGCAATGGCGGGTAATGAGCTATCGTTATCTTGTCCTTCATTCTTAAAACGATCGCTTTTACATTTGCTATTTCCTTTTGGTCGGGCTATAAAAATGACGCCCAAACCAATAATGATGATTGGCCAAAATGTTGGCTGTAGTCTTAAATTCGGGCTAATAATATCTGCTAAAAATAAACCCCCAATACACAATAATATTGCCCAAGTACCATTTCTAAACCTATGTTTTACGCCACTATAAAGGCCTACAAGTATTAATATCATAGGCCACGAAAAAAGCCAGTTTGGAAAAAGATACCCAAGGTTACGCAATAGTAATGCTACACCAACTGCTACAAGAATAAGTCCACCAATTACCCGGCCGCCTTCTCTGTTTTTAAATTTTTTTTGCTGTTCCATTATGTGTTTGTTTTATAAAGCAAATTTATGGCGGGTTCAAAATTTTTGCAATATACATTAGGTTATTGGCAGTAATTTATCGGTAAGTTGCAGTTAAGCGTAGGTCAAAAGTAGCAGTTGTGCATTTACAGGAATTATAAATCTATTGGTATTTTAATCAAAAAAGCTATTCCCTTAATTTTTAAAAATCAAGGCATTAAAAGGTTTGTGTATTACAAAGACTACGTAAAATAAGTATTTTAAGCTTTTTTTTCGAGATTTTTTCCCGCTTTTTCACCTCTCAAAAGATGGCTTATTTTATTCGTGTAGGAGAAGTTTTTTCGTTTAAAATTTGTAATCACAAAAACGAACAAGACAAAAGAAGGGTAAAGGGTTGTTGGGCAAAAATGTGAATATTGTCGTTTGGGTTTTATGATGCAAAAATGATACTAGAAGGTAGTTTTCTTCGGAATTAGAGGGTCTTGGGTTTATAAACTTTAAATAGTTTGTTAACCCTTTTTTTATGTACTTATTTTTGATTTAGCAAAAAAAATACTTGATAAAAACTCATCTGTAATCAAAAAAAATAAAATATGTCTCAAAAATTCCTCTTCGAAATTTTGTAAACAGAAGTTGTTGTAGCACAATTAACAGGTGTAATAAATAACCAACCGCTTAACCCCCATTAGGCTTGCTATGTTACCCACTTTTTAAAATAAACTTTTTACATAGTCTTTACCGCCCAAAAACATTAAATTCGCTTCACAAAAAACCAACATACATCATGAAGAAAATAATCGTTTCGCTTGTTCTTATTTCAAGCTTACTGCAGGTCCGTGCAGATGAGGGCATGTGGCTGCCAATGCTCCTAGGGCAACAGGTTTACAATGACATGGTAAAGCGTGGGCTTAAGCTTACCAAAGAGCAGTTGTATTCTGTAAACAAATCGTCGCTAAAAGATGCTATCGTCATTTTTGGTGGTGGCTGCACCGGCGAAATTGTGAGCGATAAAGGTTTAATATTTACCAACCACCATTGCGGTTACGATGCCATTGCAAGTGCCAGTTCTGTACAAAACAATTACCTGCGCGATGGGTTTTATGCTTACAATATGGGGCAAGAAATTCAGAGTAAACTTACTGTACAGTTCCTTGATAAAATCACAGATGTAACCAAAGAAATAGAAGATGCCTTAAAAGGTTTAAACTGGGCAGATCGTACAAAAAAAATACCTGAAGTGTACAAGGCAATTACGGATAAAGTGGCTGATAAAGAAAATGCTGTTACAGGCAGAATATACAGCATGTTTAAAGGCAACCAGTACCTTATGTACACCTACAAAACATACAGAGATATTCGCCTCGTAGGTGCGCCGCCTGAAAGTGTAGGTAAGTTTGGCGGCGATACCGACAACTGGGAATGGCCTCGCCACACAGGCGATTTTTCCATTTTCCGTGTATATGGTAGTAAAGATGGCAAGCCAGCAGATTTTAGCAGCGAAAACATTCCGCTAAAACCAAAGGCATTTTTACCTGTGAGTATTAAAGGAATAAAAGACGGCGATTACGCAATGATCTATGGCTACCCAGGCAGTACCAACCGTTACGAAACAAGCTATGGTATTAAATTAAAAAATGAAATAGAAAACCCATCGTTGGTTGGCTTGAGAGATACCCGTTTAAAATACATGCATGAGCAAATGATAAAAGAACCTGCTGTAAAATTAAAGCTTGCCAGTAATTATGCGGGTGTTGCAAACTACTGGAAGTTTTTTGATGGTGAAACAAAACAGTTGGTTAAGTTTAAAACCTACGAACAAAAACAAGCTTACGAAAACAACTTTGGTACATGGGCCGCAGGCAAACCCGAGTATGAGTCTATTATGAACGACTATGCCGCAAACTACGCTGCATGGACGCCTTATGCAAAACAACGTACTTATTTAATTGAAGGTATTTTAGGTTCGCCGCTTGCAACTTATGCCTCTTCTTTGCAGGGTGTAGAAGCTGCCTTGGTAAAGACAGGTATGACTGGAGCAGATATTACAAAAGCTGCAAATGCAGCAGATGCAAACCGTAAAGCCTATTTAGAAAGTGCTGACAGAGCAAGTGATGAAAAAATTGTTGCTGCAACAGCTATGGCTTTTTACAATGATGTAGATAAGAGCCAGCACCCTATCGGCTTTTATGAAAAAATAAAAGCAACTTATGGTCCGTTAAACGACGAAGCAACTTTTAAAAAGTGGGCTGCTAATTTATTTGCAACCACTATGATTTTAGACGATGCCAAGTGGGCCGCATTTGTTGCGAAGCCAGACGCTGTAACGCTGCAAGGTGATCCTGCATTTGATTATGCAACATCGTTTGTAAAAAGTTACAATGGTAAATACGCTTCGTTGTACACCGTGTTTGTAAATAAAAACAATGAGCTTGGCCGTGCCTATTTAAAAGGTATTATAGAAAAAGATCCTGTAGCTGCTGCGAAAATGTACCCTGATGCAAACTTTAGCATGAGGGTAAGTTTTGGTAACGTAAAAAGCTATGCGCCTAGAGACGCAGTGAAGTATGATTTTGTAACTACCAGTAAGGGTTTGTTAGAAAAATATGTAGCAAACGACTACGAATTTGACTTGCCTTCAAAGCAAATAGAATTGTTGAAGAAAAAAGATTTTGGGCAATACCTAGATAAAAGCAGAAACGATCTTGTGGTTGGTTTTATAACGACCAACGATATTACCGGCGGTAACTCTGGTTCGCCTGTTATTGATGGTAACGGCAATTTGATCGGTCTTGCTTTTGATGGCAACTACGAGGCGCTAAGTCATAAAATAGCTTTTGATAAAGACCTTAACAGAACCATTTGTGTAGATGTACGCTACGTGTTATGGTGTGTAGATAAATTAGGCGGCGCAAAGAATATTATTGATGAGTTGAAGTTGGTGAAGTAAAAGTCCTAGCTATCCTCGTCAAGAGGGAGCTGAAAACAGCGTATCATTCGTTTGAACATATTTTACCGGGCGGGAGTGTTTAATAAATACAAATTAAATTTATATTTATTAAACACTCCCGCTTCTCTTTTAAAAATAAAGAATGCCAGAAATATTTATCATAGCAGGTTGTAATGGAGCCGGAAAAACTACAGCAGCTTATAATTTATTGCCAAATGTGTTTAATACATTTGAGTTTATAAATGCAGATGAAATAGCAAGGGCATAAATCCAAATAATGTAGAAGCTGCGGCATTTTCAGCCGGTAAAATAATGCTTCAAAAAATAAATGATTTTATAGAAAATAAACAAAGTTTTGCGTTTGAAACCACTTTATCAGGTAACAATTATTTTGATATAATTACATCAGCAAAGGAAATTGGTTTTACTGTAACATTGTTTTTCGTTTATTTAGAAAGTTTTGAGTTGGCTATAGAAAGGGTAGCACTAAGAGTTTTAAAAGGAGGACATAATATACCAGACGATGTTATTGAGCGGCGATATTTTAAAGGACTTAAAAATATAAATAAATATATTGCAATAGCTGATGACTGGTATATTTTAGATAATTCAAAAATCAATTATAAATTTGTTGCCAAATCGTTGAATAAAAAAGATGAAATAATTAACTTAGAATTGTTCAACTTCATTTACAATTATGGAAAATAAAAATAATAAAAATAAAGACCGCACCGTAAAGATGGCACGAGCATTAAAAAATACCTCTCAGCGAGTAGTTATTGAAACCAAAGCTACTAACACATATATGGTAATATCTGATGGTAAAGGTGGAATAAAAAAAATTTATGCAAAAGATTTATGATGATTTTTTCATCTTGCAGCAATAAAATCCCCGCCATAAGCAGGGATTTTTAGTATACGGTTTAAAAAATGTTTTATCAGTAAAATGAATACTAGAAGCTCAAAAGCACCTTACAATTAAGTATTATTTTTATGGCTAACAATAATT
Organism: Ferruginibacter sp.; assembly: GCA_046153805.1. GTDB lineage: Bacteria > Bacteroidota > Bacteroidia > Chitinophagales > Chitinophagaceae > Ferruginibacter. Next base: position 5,523 of record JBJXGJ010000080.1, read on the forward strand.
CTCAACACATTCTCAATACATCTTCCAACCTTTTAGGATTTTGCCTAATTGTTTTAACTTCTTTAAAAATTTGCAACTACGGCAAAATTTCTTTGATAGATCAGTTTACAGGAATTGCTTGTATTCTACTTATAAATAGCAGTTTTTTTTGTTTTTTATCTAACCGATCACAAAATAAAAAGATTGCTGTAAAGTATGAAAAGTAGCAGACAATATATTTATTGCAGCACTGCTGTTTGTTTTTGTAATAACTTTTATGATTGCTTTTTCATTTATATTTTAAAAGTCTTTTTTACATCTTATCTTCTCCAAAAAATTGTTGTTCTGTTCTTTCCATCACCGGAATTTTTCTGATAAAATCATCATACCCTTCCCCCTCGTGGTTGCTATAAGCACCATAAGCATCTAATGTGTAACCTATGCTGCCATCATTGGCTTCTATTAAATATAAAATCGAATTATCAGATGGGTCTGAATCGCCTTCAAAACGATAAGTTCTTATTATAGCAAGCTCATCTGGCCTATAAGTTTTAGCTTCGGTACCAAAGCCTTTTTTAGTCATTATGAATTCTTTATCCTGCTTTTTTAAACGAAGTTTTTCCAATACAGCACTTAATGTGGTTAAATAATTTGTGTTTGCCATGTGTACAAAGTTTAGGTCTTTAAAGTATAAAGTAAACATACCTATAAGCCAATTCTATACCACTTATTGTGGCATGGTTTTGTTGATAATTAATAATAACATAATCATATAAAAACATCAGCTATGTCGATTAATATTTTAGAAGAATTAAGAAAAAATGTAGGGATGCAACCACTTACAAAAGTTGACCCTAATACGCAGGAAGTTAAAATAACTGCTGATAAAGACAAAGAAAACAAATTAATGCAGGCAATTATGGCTACTGCTGTTGCAGGCTTATATGATTGTGCCCGTTCAGAACAAGGCTTAGATTTTTTAACAAGCAATAACTCCACATCCGATTGGTTGAGCTTATTATTTGGCAAAAATGCGCCCGAAGTAAAAATGCGGCTCGCTGCTTATTCTGATAACAGCGAAGATGCTGTGCAAACCCATTTTAATAGTGTTGCAGCAGAAGTTACAAAAATAATAAGAGACAATGCCAGTGAAAATGAGAGGAGAGTTTCTATAAGAAATATTGCAGGCTCACAAAGAGATTGGTTTTTGCCCTATTTACCTGCCGAACTTCGTATTGGTAAATTGTTAGATGATAATACGATGGACGACAGAACAAATAAGATGGAAGGGCCGGTATCATCCTTTATGCATAAGATTGAAACCATACTCACAGGGCAAGAGAGTAAGGAAGAGGCAAATAAAAAGCGAGATGAAAAAATGTAATTGATATTTCAATTTTATAGCTCATCTGCTAAATATTTTACCTTAAAAATTTGCAATAAATAAAAAGTCTTTCTCGCTTGTAAGAGAAAGTCTTTTTATTCAGGCTTTAACCTGATCTGTTTGTCAAAAGCAATAAATACTGCTAATTTCTTATTTCTTCAAAGCCTTTAATTTTATTATACAGTGTTTTTCTGTCGATTTTTAAAATTTCTGCAGCTTTTGTTTTATTAAAATTTACCTGCTTTAGTACATTCATTATTGCTTCATATTCTGCCTTAGATGCTGCATCTTTTAAATCGTATACTGCTTTTACTGGTGCGGCTAAATTATTATGTAACGCATGTTTTTCTTCCTCGTGCCTGTGGGCAAATGCAGGCGGTGCGCCGGTGGCTGAAGATTCTGTATTTGTAATTTCCCACGGTAATGCTTTGGCGTTCACTTTGCCACACTGTGTGAGCAAAACAGCCCTGCGAACCACATTTCTAAACTCTCTTAAGTTGCCTGGCCATGAGTAATGTACAAACATTTGCATTACATCTTCATCAAATCCTTCTATATTTCTGCTTAATTCCGTTTTTGCTTTTTCTAAAAAGAAATCTGCAAAGAGTGGAATGTCCTTTTTACGGTCTCTCAATGGTGGAAGATTAATAGAGAACTCATTAAAACGATGGTAAAGATCTTCTCTGAATTTGCCTTTGCGATAAGCTTCCTGCAGGTTTTCGTTAGATGCTACAATGATGCGTACATCTACCGGCATTTCTTTGTTTCCACCTACTCGTTTAAATTTTCTTTCCTGTATAACCCGCAGCAACGATGCCTGTATTTCGTAAGTAAGATTTGCCACCTCATCTAAAAATAAAGTTCCTCCATTGGCTAGTTCAAAATGACCTTCTTTATCGGTTAGTGCTCCTGTAAATGCACCTTTTACATGACCAAAAAGTTCGCTCCCACTTAGTTCTTTTGATAGGGTACCACAATCCATGGCGATAAAGGGCTTACTTGCTCTGTCACTAAGGCTATGTATTGTTTTTGCAATAACTTCCTTGCCAGTACCACTTTCGCCATATAAAATAATACTGTAGTTGGTAGGTGCAACTATTTCTATTTGCTTGTAAAGGTCTTTTGTTGCGCCAGCTTCACCTACTAAAAATTCGGTGTTAATGGCCGTTCTTTTAACGGAGTTTGCTTTATCG
>JBJXGJ010000082.1:0-3594 GCA_046153805.1 Ferruginibacter sp.
AAATCAACCGAAGTAATTGATGAAACTGATTTTAAATCTTTTTCGGAAGTATTAATGATTGCTATGAAAGAACTAAACAACCATAGAACAGATGAAGGAAAATCGCTGGAAAAAGATTTGATTCAAAGGATAAACAAGATACAGGTCGAAGAAGAAAATATTTTGAAACTGGAACCTGCACGTAAAATAAAAATAAGACAAGAAATAAATACATTGCTCGAAGAAAATGTAGGAAAAGAAAATATAGATAATAACAGAATGGAGCAGGAGCTTATTTACTACATGGAAAAAATAGATATTCATGAAGAACAGATAAGACTAAGGCAACACTGCGAATATTTCAACGAAATAATGAGTGGTAATGAAGAAGAAGGAAAAGGAAAAAAACTTTCTTTTGTGTTGCAGGAAATTGGTAGAGAAATAAACACAACAGGCAGCAAAGCTTATGATGCAGGTATACAAAAATGTGTTGTCACCATGAAGGATGAATTAGAAAAAGCAAAAGAGCAGGTGTTGAATGTTTTATAAAATTATTAAGTAAATAGTAAATAAAAGCGCATGAATTTTTTTTTGAGAACCGCTATTTTAAAAATGGGTTGCGTGTTTTTTATTTTATTTTCTTTAATAAGTGGCTGCACGGAAATAGATCTTTATGAAAAAAACACACCTATCCCAAATATGCAATGGAGCAGCGACTATAGTGCAAAAGGTACTTTTTTAATAAAGGACACAACTTCTACCTATAATGTGTTTTTAGTACTCAGACATACAGATGCTTATTCTTACAATAATATCTGGCTGAATATAGGTTTACAGTCTCCCGCAGATACTGGATTGCTATATCAGAAAATAAACCTTTCGTTGGGGAATGATGCAGACGGATGGTCAGGTGTTGGAATGAACGATATTTGGGAAAGGAGGGAGCAAATATCCGGAACGCCAAAAAGGTTTTTAAAAACAGGGTTTTACAATTTTAGCATAGCCCAAATTATGAGAGACAATCCTTTAAAGAATATAATAAGTGTGGGCATAAGAATAGAAAAAGCGAAATAATGTTAATAAATTTTAACACAAATCGTTATCTAAACTGTATTTGACGGTTTGAAATACCAAACATTTGTTTACTTTGCACACAATTATTTACCACATACAGCGTTGTTAATGCACATTAAACAAAAACTTTTAAAACATCATTGTGAATAGACTAATTCTTAGCCTAGCGACCTTATTACTTTTTTCTACTGCCACTAATGCGCAGATGTATTATGAAACTGTACAAAACGGCGAATTTGGCATTACTGCTGGTGGTGCCCATTATTTTGGAGATTTAAATAACAGGGCTGCTCTTAACAGACCTAAACCTGCTATTGGAATATTCTTTCGCAAACAGTTTAGTGAATATATTAGTGCAAGGGTTTCGGCACATTTTGCACAACTTGGCTACAGCGATACATACAGCAAAAATGAATACCAGCGTTTAAGAAACTTAAGTTTCAATACAAATATTTATGAATTTGCCATACAGGGCGATTTCAACTTTTTTAAATTTACACCTTATAACCCTGCAAACTCTTTTACTCCTTATGTTACGTTGGGTGTTGGTGTTTTTAATTTTGATCCTTACGCTTACTACAATGGTGATAAATATTTTCTTCGTCAACTAGGTACGGAAGGGCAAACGTTGGGTTACCTCGGCAGAAAGCCGTATTCTACGACAGGCCTTTGCGTTCCTTTTGGCGCAGGTATAAAATACAACCTTACAGAAAAAGTGAATATATCATTTGAAGTGGCCCACCGTTTTACTTTTACCGATTATATAGATGATGTGAGCACAACATATATTGGCAACGGCAGGTTTCAACCAGGTCCATTGGGGTCAAATGGTTTGCCAACAAGCAGCGATGCGCAACTTTTGCAGGATCGCAGTTATGAGGTTACCAAAGATGGTAACCGATTTTTTACTGAAGGTCAGCAACGTGGTTTTAGCAAACAAAAAGACCAGTACATCATTGCAGAAATAGGCCTTTCGTTTAATTTAAGTTCTTACCGCTGCCCTACAACAAACTAATTCTTACAGCAATAGTTTATAAAAGCAACAGTGCAACGACTGTTGCTTTTTTCGTTTTAATATACAGCAAAAAAATGTTACTTTTGCGCCCCTACAAAGCTTATTGGGCTTAGCATTCAAACATTATGAGTTTACAGCAACAAATAAATCTTACCCAACTGCCAAAACACATTGCCATTATTATGGACGGTAATGGGCGCTGGGCACAGGAGCAGGGCAACGACAGGCTATTTGGCCATTTACATGGTGTGGAAAGCGTAAGAGATATTGTGGAAGGTGCAGCAGAGCTTGGCTTAGAATACTTAACGCTCTATACTTTTAGCACAGAAAACTGGGACAGACCTGCGTACGAGGTAAATGGTTTGATGGAATTACTCATAGATACAATAAAGAAAGAAGTACCTACCTTAAATAAAAACAACATCAAGCTGCATGTAATAGGCCATTTAGATATGTTACCGTTGCATGCACAGGCCCAACTTACAGAAGCATTAAATGATACTGCAAAAAATACCGGATTGAATTTAGTAATGGCATTAAGTTACAGCAGCAGAACAGAATTAGTGGAAGCAGTAAAAAACATAAGTGAAGATGTAAAAAATGGCATGTTGGAAAAACACAGCATTACCACTGGAACAATATCAAGTTATTTAAGCACAAACGAATTTCCAGATCCAGCCTTACTCATTCGAACCGGTGGAGATTACAGAATCAGTAACTTTCTTCTTTACCAAATTGCTTATACCGAACTGTACTTTACCGAAACAATGTGGCCTGCATTTAGAAAAGAGAGCCTTTATAAAGCAATTATAGATTTTCAAAAAAGAGAAAGGCGATTTGGAAAAACTGGAGAACAGATTAAAAATAATGAACATTAGTTGCCTTCGGGTAAAATTTTGTTGCCAGGTTGTGAAGCGATAAAAACGAATTTTAATTAAAGTGCAGTTAATCTTTCTTTTAGTGTAACGTTTAACAAATACTTTTAAATATAGGGCTTAATTTGCCGCCACGAAAAAATCTATTGATGCTAAGGATCTACCAGACTGCTTTAATTACTGCAACACTTTTTTTATCAAGCACTTCTTTGTACGCACAAGAACCTACCAACGTGTCTGTAGACCCTACTTTAAAAGAAATTTACTCATCAAAAATCCCCAAAAAATATACCATAGCAGGTATTAATGTTATTGGCAGTAAATCTTTTGACAAAAATTTAATCATTTCAATTTCGGGTCTTGCTATTGGCGACGAAGTACAGATACCAGGAACAGATGTTTTTAACAAAGCAATTGTAAAGCTTTGGAAACAGAGTTTGGTATCTAGCGCAGAAATAAACATTACGAGGCTTGAAGATTCTAAAATTTATATAGAAATAATAGTTCAGGAGCGTCCAAGGCTGATTAACTTTTCGTTTGAGGGAGTAAAAAAAGGAGATAAAGATGATTTGGTCACAAACACAATGGCGTTTCGTGGTATCTTTTCTACCACCATTTGATATCGTCGTTGTTGTTGTGGTCGTTTCCTTC
>JBJXGJ010000108.1:0-3517 GCA_046153805.1 Ferruginibacter sp.
AAATACGGCGCTTGTGGTGTTGGAAAATACCGGTAACCGTGGCGGCGGAAGTTGTTACGAATTGGACGACATTTTAAAGATTAAGGAAGTGTGTATTCAGCACAATCTTAAACTTCATTTAGATGGAGCGAGGCTTTTTAATGCGCTAGTGGCAAAAAAGCAGACACCCAAACAATACGGCGAAATATTTGATAGCATCTCTATTTGTTTAAGTAAAGGCTTGGGAACGCCTGTAGGAAGCGTATTACTTGGTAAAAAAGATTTCATTAAAAAAGCAAGACGTGTGCGCAAAGTACTTGGGGGCGGCATGCGGCAGGCTGGCTACCTCGCTGCAGCAGGTCTTTTTGCGCTTCATAATAATATTGAAAGGCTCGATGCAGATCACAAGCATGCAAAAGAAATTGCCGAAGAATTATTGAAAAGAGATTTTACACAAGAAATGATGCCTGTAGAAACAAACATTATAATTTTTGAAGTGTTGATGGAGGGTGGTCCTGCAGCATTTTGTGAAAAAATGAAACGGTACGATATCCTTTGCCTCCCCATATCTGCAAATCAGGTAAGAATGGTAACCCACCTAGATGTAAGCAGAGAAATGACTAACCAAGTGCTGCATGCAATCGCAACCTTGTAAATGGCAGCAAAAAACAATAATTGAACGAAATAAAAAATTAGATATGTTTCCAAATATAAATTTAACCGAAACCACGGCTTGGGCCAAACTGACAGCTTTTTACGAACAAAAAAAGCAGCATAATATTTCTGAGTTATTTAAGAAAGATAATAGTCGTTTCCAAAATTTTTCGATTCAAACCGAAGATATTCTTTTCGATTTTTCAAAAAATATGATTGATAAAGAAACATTTCATGTGCTTTTAGAACTAGCCAAAGAATGCGGGTTAGAAGAGGCAATAATTGCCCTGTTTGATGGTGAGAAAATAAACAAAACAGAAAACAGGGCTGTGCTGCATACCGCCCTTCGTAATTTTAGTGGAAAGCCAATTTACAACGATGGCGAAGATGTGATGCCAGGGATAAAAAAGGTACTGGAACAAATGAAGACTTTTTGCAATGACCTGCACGAGGGAAAATGGAAAGGCTTCACTGGAAAAAAAATAAAATACATTGTAAATATTGGAATAGGTGGCAGCGACCTGGGGCCTGTAATGGTAACGGAAGCGTTAAAGCCTTATTGGATAGAAGGAATACAGCCGTATTTTGTAAGTAATGTTGATGGTACTCATATAGCAGAAATTTTTAAGAAAATAACTGCTGATGAAACAATATTTCTGATAGCAAGTAAAACATTTACCACTCAGGAAACCATGACCAATGCGCATACCGCCCGTGATTGGTTTTTGCAAAATGGTGGCGGCGAGGCAGATGTAGCAAAACATTTTGTGGCCCTTAGTACCAACGAAAATGAAGTGGTAAATTTTGGGATAGATGCAAAAAATATGTTTGTTTTTTGGGATTGGGTTGGCGGTCGTTATAGTTTGTGGAGTGCCATTGGGCTTAGCATTGCTGCAACCATAGGCTATAATAATTTTGAAGAACTTTTAAAAGGTGCGTTCAAAACAGATAAGCATTTTAAAGAAACCGAATTTGGAAAAAATATACCTGTAATAATGGCGCTTGTTGGCATTTGGTACAGAAATTTTTACGGTACAACCAGCGAAGCAATTTTGCCCTACGATCAATACCTTCATAGGTTTGCGGCCTATTTTCAGCAGGGAAATATGGAAAGCAACGGCAAGCATGTGGACAGAAATGGCCTGGTAACAACCTACAACACCGGCAGCGTTATTTGGGGAGAGCCGGGGACAAATGGTCAGCATGCATTTTATCAATTGCTACACCAGGGCACAGAGTTAATTCCTGCAGATTTTGTTGCGGCGGCAGTAAGCCACAACCCCATTGGCGATCATCAAATGAAACTGATGAGTAATTTCTTTGCCCAATCAGAAGCGTTAATGAATGGCTCTACAAATGAAAATCCCTACCGTGTTTTTGAAGGCAACAGACCGAGTAATTCTTTCTTAATAAATAAAATTACACCTAATACACTCGGGCAATTGATAGCTTTATACGAGCATAAAATATTTGTGCAGGGCGTAATTTGGAACATTTATAGTTTTGACCAATGGGGCGTTGAACTTGGGAAAAAACTTGCAGTAAATATTCAGAGTGAACTTATAAATGATGATGCTGTTACCAGCCACGATAGTAGCACCAATGGATTAATTAATGCTTTTAAAAAATTGCGTAATTTGTAATAACTAACATATCAGCTATGAAAAATTTTATTGTGCTGTGCTTTTTTTCAACCTTGACTTTAGCTGCCTTCTCTCAGGACGGTTCCCATATTTTAAAAATAGATAAGTATTTTAAATTGCCCGGTTTTCCTAAGATTAAAACACCTTCTTATTTAAAAAAATATAATGTAACGGGGAAGGATAATCGAATTATTGGAAAAAGGGACAATCTCCTGGTATTGCCACTAGATAACATGCCATGTTTTGTACCTGATGTATCTAGGGTTGCAAAAATGCCCAACCAGCACGCCATTGGCGTTGCAATACCTATTCCAAACAGCATCATACCTTCAAAGTAATCAATAAAAAAACCTCCAGAAAATTTGGAGGTTTTTTATTAATCATCTTTCAGAAAATTATGTTTCTTCGGTTTCATCTGCATCTGAGTCATCATTTTCCTCCTCATCTTTTTCTTCAACATTGTCAGCATCATCCTCCTCAATGTTAGCATTTAAAGCATTATCATCAACTTCTGCATTTGTATCAGGCGTAACCTCTCCTTCTAAAAGTTCCTCTGTTTCTTCCTGCTCATCAATTTGAGTAATGGCTGCTATTTTATCGTTCTCATCTACTCTAATTAATTTCACACCTTGTGTAGCCCTACTTTGCTCACTTATATTTTTTACAGCCATACGAATGGTTATTCCACTTTCGCAGGTAATCATTAAATCCTGTGTTTCTGCCACATCAAGCAAACCTGCAAGGCCTCCGGTTTTTTCTGTAATTTTTATAGTACGTACACCTTTACCGCCACGGTTCGTGATTCTGTAATTGGCCTCACCTGTTTCAGGGTCATCAAGGAACGTACGTTTACCATATCCTTTTTCACTTACGACTAAAACAGTTCTTGTCTTATCCTCCGTATTTACGCAAACCATTCCTACAACCTCATCTGTCGTTTCATCTACCTCTATACCTTGCACACCAATACCACCCCTACCTGTACTTCTCACTTTTGTCTCTGGAAAACGAATAGCACGACCGCTTTTCACAGCCATCATTATTTCACAGTTACCATCTGTCATACTTGCCTGTATCAACTCATCCCCTTCTCTTATATTTATTGCATTTATTCCACCCTGTCTTGGTCTGCTAAAATCTTTAAGGTCCGTTTTTTTAATAATACCATGTTTTGTACACAATACGATGTAATGATTTTTTAAATATTCTTCATCATCAAAATTCTTTACATCAATTATTGC
>JBJXGJ010000117.1:0-9132 GCA_046153805.1 Ferruginibacter sp.
CAATACAGATCGGAACGTTCTTACCCGCATCTACTATTGGTTTCCATCTCACATTTATATTTACTGTATCTTCAGATGCACAACCGCCAACCCCAGCTCTTAAAATATACTGCGCATTATTTACAGGGAAGAATGTGGCATTCTTAATATTTACACTGTCAATAGTAGTGTTTGGAACCCCAATTGCCCTCCATTGATAAAAGGATGCAGCAGGTGTTACCACAGGAAAATATTTTACAGAATCACCTTCGCAAATAGTACTGTCTATACCAATGCTAATAGCCAATCGGTTGTTCACGTTCACTCTTATTGTATCTCTTGGTCCTTCACAATTGCCATTAGATTGGCTCACGTAATACGACGTAATACCTGGCGTAGAAGTATTTATTGGCGGTGGAGTAGAACTACCAATACCACCTGTTGCAGTTGTGTACCAAAGTAAATTTGTACCGGTTACAGAATCCGACAATGGCCTTGGTGCATCACCCGGGCAATAAAATACAGGTGATCTTACAATTGGTTTGTTTGGATAAGCTACCACAGTGATGATACCCGTTAAATTTGCACTACTACATCCTCCAGTTGTGGAGACCGTAAAACTGAATGACCCTGCAAGAGTTGGCGAGCCGCTAATGGTGAAAGCGCCACCTGCGAAATTGCCCGTAACACCTGCAGGTAAACCGGTAACTGTGGCGCCCGTGCCGCCGTTGGCAACTGTGTAAGTAATATTTGTGATGGCAGTATTTATACAAAGTGTTTGAGCCGTTGTTGCAGCTGCAGAACTGAGTGCTATAGTAGCATTAGGGTTCACAATAATTGAACCTGATTGGGTTGCCAAACTGCAACCACCTGTTGTTGTAACCGTATAATTAAATATGCCTGTTACTGTGGGTGAACCACTAATGGTAAACACACCTGCCGCAAAACTTCCTATAACACCTGCCGGTAAACCGGTTACTGTTGCTGCAGTTGCGCCATTTGCACTTGTATAAACGATATTGGCAATAGCTGTATTTATACAAACTGTCTGGTTTACTGTAGCTGCAGCCGAAGTTAACACCAACGTTACATTTGCATTCACCGTAATGGCTCCTGAAATTGGTACAATGCCACAACCTCCCGAAGTAGTAACTGTATAAGAGAACGCACCTGATGCAGTTGGCGTACCGCTGATGGTAAACACACCGCCTGCAAAACTTCCTGTAACACCTGCCGGTAAGCCGGTAACGGTTGCTCCTGTTGCCCCATTTGCAATAGTATAAGTAATGTTAGTAATAGCAGTATTTATACAAACTGTTTGTGCAGCAGTAGCGGCAGCAGAAGAAAGTAAAATAGTAGCAGCAGGGTTTACCGTAATGGTTCCTGTTGCTGTTGCTGTGCTGCAACCACCTGTTGTGGTAACGGTGTAAGAGAAAGTTCCTGCAACAGTCGGCGTACCGCTAATGGTGAAAACACTTCCCGCAAAAGAACCTGTAACACCTACAGGCAAACCTGTAACAATTGCGCCTGTAGCCCCGTTGGTAGTAGCATAAGTAATATTGGTAATGGCCGTATTTATACAAAGATTTTGTGCGGCAGTAGCTGCTCCAGAACTAAGTGCGATGGTAACATCTGTGTTAACCGTAATAGTTCCGCTAGCAGTAGCTGTACTGCAACCACCTGTTGTGGTAACAGTATAAGCAAAAGTTCCTGTTGCAGTTGCTGTTCCACTAATGGTGAAAACCCCACCTGCAAAACTTCCTGTAACACCTGCAGGAAGCCCTGTAACAGTTGCACCCGTGCCACCTCCAGCAATTGTATAAGTAATATTGGTAACGGCTGTGTTTATACAAATTGTTTGAACTGTTGTAGAGCCGGGGCCGGCACTTACCGATACTGCCGGTAATACGGTTACTGTAAAAGTTCTCACGGCAATACAGGTTCCGGTTCCTGCAGTTACGGTATAAGTTGTTGTTTGTGTTGGCGATAAAACTGGGCTGGCAATAGCCGGATTACTTACTCCTGCAACCGGTGACCATGTAAAGGGAGTTCCGTTGCTTACAGTATTTGCATTAAAGGAGTCGCCACTACAGATAGTGGTATCTGCATGCACCGTCAGGGTTAAATTGTTGGTAAGGATGATGGTAACAGGCACCCTGACCAGCAATACACAACCGAGTGGAGATGTTGTTTGCACATATAGTGTGGTATCATTTACCAGATTTGGAAGGGCAATACTGGTACCGGTAGCTACCAAAATTCCACCCGCTGCCTGGTTATACCAATTGTAAACAGCCCCCGGCACTGGATTTAAAACAGTGGCAGAACCACCGGTATTGGTACATGCGGCACTAGCCTGCAATTGCGGCAGTGGTAAAGTATCGGTTGCAAAAGTAAAATAGTCATTGTGATTAATTGCAACAGTGCTGTACAATTTCCCTCCTATTGCTGTAACCGGATAAATGGTTGTGCCGCTTAACGGAAAAGTAGGGTTGGTCGAAACGAGAATACTTTTTACAGTTGCAGGAACAGATGCTTGGTCAACAGCAATAGTAATTGGCGATACGGACCCGATATTACTTGCCTTCCATACACGTTGCATACTTTCGGCTTTCCCGTCAAGTACACATTGGCTAACTGTTGAAACGCCGCCATTATCACCAACTAGCAAAAAAGAAAAGTTATTTGAAAAATTATTGGTATTGGTTGAATTTGAGAAAGGAAAAACACCAGTGCCATAAGTGCCATTGTATAAAGTTACCAGGGCTGTTGTATTAATTGATTTGGATTGTTTTTGGTTTAAGTCAGTTGCATCATCACGGCCTATGCCCGTTATATCATTGGCATAAGCACTGTTAAGTGCCCTGTCCCACGTGATAGCGGCATTGGTTGCTACATAATTATTGTTATTTGCCGCTGCCTGGTTTAATGTAAAACCATATTTTACAGCCAGGTACGATTCTATTTTATTCCTTTCAGCCGATGTTAAAGTGTTTGAATAGATAATGACTTCGGCAATATCTATTCTACAGGGAAGATCGATTAGGTCATTATTGCCAATTACAATTTTGGTGCTTACATTTCCAAAGTTTCCCGGACCAGGAATGGAAATGATATTATCGTCGGCCCCGTTTAACCGGTTTACAGACGTGGTAGCATTTGCATAGGCAGTGGAAAGCGTATGTTTATTTAAAATATTTGTTACACCTATGTTCTGCCCGGCAGTTGCGGGAGAAGCTCTTGGAAAATCAAACCGGAGTCCTCCACCTGAATTTTCAAAACCTAACCTGGCTATAGCACCGTCATCGTCGGTTTCCCATTTAAGCCACACAATACCCGATTTTAAATTCAATACCTGAAAAACCGTAACATTACTGTTGCTTACCAAGGCGGTGCCCAAAAAATCATTGGCACCAGATAATGAATTGGTTACCCCATCAAAACTGACATAAGGATTAAAATTAACCCCTGAAGGAATAAGCGTTGGACCGGATTGCATATTCGACGAAGCAGTAAGCCCCCGCACATTAAAGTTGCCTGTAACATTAGCTCCGGAATTTTCCTGCCATTCGGTTACTGTAGTGCCTGTAGCACTTACGCCATTGTTCGACCGCAGCCACAGTTTATTATTTAATGAAATACCTCCGGGAGACTGCCCCTTGGCTATATTATTACTAAATAAAATAAAAAAAATAGTTAGCTTAATCAGATGGTTCATAGTCAATAAATTCGGACGTAAAATATATATTTTTTGTTAGAATTAATGATCTATTTCAAAATTGTTCAATCTACTAATAAATTTAGTTTTTTTAACTAAATATGTTAGTTATAGCAAACACCTTATATACGAGAATGAAGTATTTCATTGCTCTATTGAAGGGCGGTCGTTGTTAGTGTGCCGCGCAGCTAAGCCCACCAACAACACTTGCTTCGGTTGGCATGAAAAACTTCCGAGCCTGTTTACGAACCTTGGCATTTTACAAATCAATATTTGCAATAAGTCCAGTTTTCAGAAATAGGGTTGCCCCACTATCCTTAGAGTTAAGCGAAGCGTCTCTAAGGATTTTAAAATAAGGATGAGTATTTACTCATCAACCACCGCCCGCACAAATTATCTATTTATTTTTAATAATCCTTTGCCCGTAGTGTGATAATCTACTGCACTACTATACCTGTAATCTTCACCCCTCCATACTAACCCTGATCTCACTGGGTTTTCATGCAAATAATTCATTCTCGTTTGTAATATCTCTTCAGTGCTACATTCTATCGGGTGGTTATCCTGTTGCCAAAATTGATGGCTGTTATTCCTTTCATTATTTTCACCTGCTTTTTTAAATATCCACAACATCCAGTTTCTCCTGCTTTCTTTGTTATTCTCTTCTATTGCTTTAATAATTTTTGCCGACGTAAATTTCTTAAAATCTCTGAGAATGTCAGATAAATTATTGTTGGGTGATGAAATAATTAAATGTAGGTGGTTGGGCATTATGCAATAAGCATGTACAAGCAAACCTTTTTCCTGTTGGCAATAGGCTAAGCTATCTATTACAATATTTACATAATCACTTCTTGTAAAAACATCAATCCACTGCACAATTGCAAATGTTATAAAATGTACTGCCTGTTGGTCTCTTATTTTGTAACCATCTAAACCCATACTTAAATGTAATAATAATGCTCGAGACAAAGTCTCTCCTCTATTTATAAATCCTTAGAGACGCTTCGCTTAAATCTAAGGATAGAGCGGGGCCGAGACGTTGCTGAAAAACTGTTCCAAATAAAAAAAGCCCCTCATTGCTGAAAGGCTTTTCTTGTACCACGTACGGGAATCGAACCCGTGACTCTTCCGTGAAAGGGAAGCGTCTTAACCCCTTGACCAACGCGGCGTTCCGTTTTCGGATTGCAAATATATATACTTCGCTTTTGCAAACCAAATATTTTGAAGATTGTGCAAAAATTAAAATTATTATATTGTTATTTCCTGGTGAAGACTTGGTATTTCAACATGCTCAAATCCTTTGTCCATCAATTTCTTCTTAAAATCCTGCTGCACATCAAGTTCGCCATGCACGATAAATACTTTTTTCACCTTTGCTGCATCTTGGCAGTCTAAGAAACTGAAAAGATCCTGGTAATCGCCGTGGGCGCTCATGCTTCTTATTTGTCCTACCTCGGCATTTACGTCGTGCCACTGCCCAAATATTCTTACTTCCTTATCGCCATTTTTTAACCTGCCACCCAGTGAGTGTGGTTCGCAATAGCCTGTGAGTAAAATACTGTTTTTACTGCTTTCAATATTATTGCTAATGTGGTGTTTTATTCTGCCCGCTTCTGCCATACCACTTGCCGAAATAATGACACAAGGTTCTTTTAAATAATTCAATCTTTTTGAATCTTCTACCGACTCAGTGAATACCAATCCCCGAAAATCAAACGGATCTTTATCTGTTTTTAAAACTTCCTGTATAGTATCATTAAAATATTCGGGGTATCGTTTTAAAATGGCAGTAGCTTTTGTGCTTAAAGGACTGTCTACATAATATTTTACAGGCGGAAGTTTGTTTTCTAAACTAAGCAGGTTGAGGGCATATAAAATTTCCTGCGTTCTGCCAACACTAAAAGCGGGCATTAATAATTTGCCTTTCTTTTTTATACAGGTGTTTTCAATCCACCCCAGCAATGCATCTGTAGTTAGATTAAATTCTTCATGCAAACTATTTCCATAAGTTGACTCAATTAAAATAAAATCGGCTTGGTCAAACACAGCAGGAGATTTTAAAATAATATCTCTATATCTTCCCACATCGCCGCTAAAAGTTATGCGGGTTTGTTTGCCATTCTCGGTAATTTTTACATGAACCGCAGCACTGCCAATAATATGCCCCGCATCGGTAAAGCAAAATGAAATATTTTCATCAATTACAAACCATTGCTCGTAGGCTATTGTTTCAAACCGGTCTGAAGCTGCAAGTGCATCAAGTGTTGTATACAACGGTGTTACGGAAGGCAACCCCTGTAAAGCAAGGCGTTTGTTTACAAATTTTGCATCATTCTCCTGTATGCCTGCGCTATCTTCCATTAAAATACCTGCAAGGTCTTTAGTGGCAGGTGTTGCATAAATTTTACCTTTGTAACCTTCTTTTACTAGCTTTGGTAATAACCCGCAATGGTCAATGTGAGCATGCGATAAAATGACGTAGTCAATATCTTTCGCATCAAAACCTAAGTCTTTGTTTAAGGCATCTGTATCATCTCCCATACCCTGAAACAAACCACAATCGAGCAATAATTTCTTTCCGTTATTGAGAGTTACAATATGTTTAGAACCGGTAACCGTTTGTGCTGCACCATGAAAAGTAATAGTCATATAATTGAGTTTAAAAAATGAATGATGGACGATTGACGATAGACCACGGACTACAGACCACAGAACAGCCGGTAATTTATGCGATAAAATAGTTACTGTTTCCCAAAACCTTTTGCCAACTGCTCCCGCAAAATTGCGGGACCAACTGCTAACCGCAAACTGCAAACTGCCTTTTGCCAACTGCCCACTAGCTACTCCAGTATCTCCTGTATTTCCGTGGCGGGCATATTTGCATTTCGCATAGCAATCCCTCTTACCGCATTACCTGCAAATTCTTCAAAAGCTTTTTTGCTGATGGGTTCATCGCTTACCATAACAGGCACTCCCAAATCCCCCCCTTCTCTTATGCTTTGCACAATGGGTATTTGCCCAAGAAAAGGAATGTCAAATTCTTCAGATAAATGTTTACCTCCATCTTTACCAAAAAGATAATATTTATTATTGGGCAACTCAGCAGGAGTAAAATAACTCATGTTTTCTACAAGCCCTATTACTGGCACTTTAAGTTGTGCCTGCGAAAACATAGCAATACCTTTTTTAGCATCTGCTAGTGCAACAAGCTGCGGTGTGGTTACAACAATTACACCTGTTACAGGTACTGTTTGTACAATAGTAAGATGAATATCGCCAGTGCCTGGTGGCATATCTATAATAAGGTAATCAAGCTCGCCCCAATCTACCTCGCTCACAAATTGCTTTATAGCACTGCTTACCATTGGCCCTCGCCAAACAACCGCCTGCTTTTCATCTATCAACAAACCAATGCTCATTACTTTTATGCCAAATTTTTCAATTGGCACTATCAAACCCTTGCCACCATTATCTTTCATCATGGGCCGCTCACCCCTTATACCAAACATAATATGCTGGCTTGGCCCGTAAATATCTGCATCCATCAATCCTACTTTTGCACCATCTGCCGCAAGGGCAAGTGCAAGGTTGGCAGATACGGTACTCTTACCAACACCACCTTTACCACTTACTACCGCAATAATATTTTTAACGCCACTTAATATTGTTTTTGGATCTTTGCGGTTGCTTGTTGTGTTGCTGGTAAAATTTACGGTAACCACAGCAGCACTACTTACCAAAATTTTAATGGCATTTATGCAGGCGTTTTGCATGTGATCCTTCATTGGGCATGCAGGGGTGGTAAGTACGATTGTAAATGAAACATTGTTTTCTTCAATCACCAGGTCTTTGATCATGTTGAGTGTAACCAGATCTTGCCCCAGGTCCGGCTCCTGTACGTTGCTCAGTGCTTTTAAAATTTCCTCTTTTGTCATATTCTTTCGTTTTCCTTTTTCATTATTTACTGTTTGACCACATATTTCGTAATTTACATGGCGGCTAAATTAATTGTTAAAAAATTTTTGCTGCCGCAAATTTAAACATTGAAGCCCGTACTTTGTTTGTCTATATTTATTACTGCATTTCGCGTTGCAGAAAACCGGAATACTAAAGAATTATGAAGAAATTTTTACGTTACATATTTATATTCACTTTGTTATTACCTGTGGCGGCAAAAGCACAGTTTGAAACTTTTAAAGATTCTGTTGTTCAGTTGTATGGTGTGGTAATGACGGCCGACAGTTTAAAAGGCGTACCCGCCGCGAGTATTGTTATAAAAGGCCAAAACAGGGGAACAATTTCCAATAGTGATGGTGTATTTAGCATAGTTGTCTTAAAAGGTGATGATATTGAATTTAGCAGCATTGGCTATAAACCAATTACCGTGAATATTTCTAAAGATTTAAAAGGAAACCAGCACAGCATTATACAACTAATGGTTACCGATACAGTTTATTTGCCCGCCACTATTATAAAACCCAGGCTTACCAGACAGCAGTTTGAAAGAGATTTTATAAACAACCCTGTGCCAGATGATGAAATAACAACTGCCCAGCGAAATACAAGTGCAGCCACAAGAAGATTTTTAGCGGCAACACTCACGTCAGATGGTAGAGAAGCATCAAACCAATATTTAAGGCAATATTCTAACAAACTTTCTTATGCAGGGCAAATAGCACCGCAAAATATTTTCAACCCATTTGCATGGAACGAATTTATTAAGGCATGGAAAAGGGGAGATTATAAAAGAAAATCGTAAGGATTGTAAACTAGGTGATTTTTTTTATCCCCTCAAAACGGAGGCCCTATAAATAATTTCGAGCTTGTCCGTCAATATTACAATAGCCGTCTTTCATTTATTTTTAATGTTGCCGACATATACTTAAATAAAATTTAAAGCTATAAAACCGCTTAAAAAATACACGATAATGAGAACATTTTTTTTACTGATTTTTACTTTCGCGACCTACATTGCCAGTGCACAGGAAGCCAAACTTTACACGCCTGAAGCAAATGCTGCAAAAGATATCGCAGCGGCCGTAAAACTTGCCAAAGCGACCAACAAATATGTACTTATACAAGCTGGTGGCAACTGGTGTACATGGTGCATTGAGTTTGCCCGTTTTGCAAAAACCGACCCCGCAATAGATTCCGTAATGAGAGCCTCGTTCATATGGTATCATTTAAACTACAGCAAAGAAAATGAAAACAAAGCCATGTTCGCAAAACTGGGTTATCCGCAAAGATTTGGCTACCCTGTTTTTATTGTTTTAAATGACAAGGGCGAACGAATACATACACAAAACAGCGAATATTTAGAAAATAGAAAAGCCGGTTACGACCAGAGAAAAGTACAAAGCTTTTTAGAAATGTGGAGTCCGAGGGTTTTAACACCTGCTATATGGGGCGATAAATAACATAACACCTGTTTA
>JBJXGJ010000120.1:0-2571 GCA_046153805.1 Ferruginibacter sp.
AAATAATACTACTTACGTTGTGTACTTTGGTACATTCGGCATGTTATTACTTGCTGTGGGTCTTATTGTGTTTATTGTGTTTCATCAGCGCAAAGTAATTTATTATCAGTTACGTATGCGTACTATGCAGGCAGATCATCAGCGCCTGCTTTTACAGGCATCATTAAGCAGTCAGGAAGAAGAACGACAGAAAATTGCTGCGGACTTACATGACGATGCAGGCCCTCTTTTAGCAACAGTAAGACTTTACTTAAATGAAAATTTAATTCATCAGGATCAGGCCACGCAGCTTCAGTCTATCTATAATGCCAAACAAATTGTAGACGATACAATACAACTAATAAGAAATATATCTCACAGCCTTATCCCTCCTACTTTAAAAAACTTTGGGCTTGAGAGTGCAATGACCGATCTGATTCAAAAAATTAACGGTACGGGTTCCATTAACGGCAGTTGCCGCTTTCATGATTATAAACGCCGGCTAAAGCTTGAACAGGAATTATCTGTTTTCAGAATTTTACAGGAATTGGTAAACAATATTTTAAAACACAGCAACTCCAGTTTCTTACACGTTACACAAAACAAAACGGACGATTATTTTTATTTACGCATACACCATGATGGTGATGGGTTAACTCAAACCGAATACGAAAAATTAAGAGATACCCCACATGGGCTTGGTTTAAAAAATATCCATAGCCGCATCCGTATTTTAAATGGCAAAATCTTTTATGAAAAAGATTCTACTAACACTTATTACAAGGTTACACTTGAATTGCCAATTGAAGCATTGCAGTAATCAGTAATTTTACGCTATCTTTACGATAAGTATTTACCTAATATGTCTCAAATAAAAGTAGCAATAGCCGATGACCATCAGATTTTTAGAAAAGGAGTGATCCTTTCTCTACGGGCCTACCCCAATTTAAAATTTGTGCAGGAAGCTGAGAATGGAGATGAATTGCTGGCTGGTTTAGCAGAGTCGCAGCCAGATGTTGTACTCATGGATCTTAGAATGCCGGGCAAAGACGGAATTGAAACTACTAAAATAATCAGTAAGCAATTTCCGAATATTCATGTACTGGTTTTAACCATGTATGAAGACGAACGCTTTGTTACACATCTGATGGAAAATGGTGCCAATGGTTATTTATTAAAAAGCTCCGATCCTGCCGAAATTAAAAAAGCAATTCTCGAAGTATCTGCCAAAGGATACTACCTTAATAATTTTGTAAACCGTATTCTGATTAAAAAATCACATACAAAATTAAAATCCATCCCTTCGCTTAACAGTGAAATTCAAATTAACGACAAAGAGAAACAGGTAATTCGCTTGTTATGCATGGAGTACACA
Organism: Ferruginibacter sp.; assembly: GCA_046153805.1. Lineage (GTDB taxonomy): Bacteria > Bacteroidota > Bacteroidia > Chitinophagales > Chitinophagaceae > Ferruginibacter. The sequence continues at coordinate 1,355 of JBJXGJ010000120.1, forward strand.
GCTCAGGAAATTGCAAAAGAAATGGAAATAAGCCCAAGAACAGTTGAAGCAATTAAAGACCGGTTAATGGAACGATTTGGTGTAAAAAACTCTGTGGGCCTTGTGTTTTTTGCAATGAAGAATTCGTTGATTGACTAAGCAAGTTCTTTTGCTATATGATCGTACTCTAAAGCTTCTTTTAAAAAAGGTTGCATAAATTTTGAAAGCTTGGGATTAATCTCTGCAAGTGAAGCTAAATCATTTACCCCCATTTCATACGCTTTTAAAATTGCCTCTTTATTGTTACCCATTTCTATAATTGTATTCTCATCTCCATCCCTTCTATCTTCTTCAAGGTCTTTAAAATCATCAAGTAAAAGAATGGGTCTTGCCAGGCTATACCAATAAGGTAAAAACTTTTCTACCCACTCATCAGTTATATCAAGATCAACCAATGTAAACAAAAAGCTATCGCTTCTTGCCAGCGACTTATTGGTTTGTTCAAATTGAAAATACCTAGGTATTTGCCCATTAAAAACAGAAAACAAATCAGATGCTAAATGCTGTTGTTTTATTTTTTCATTTAAAAGTTCTTCACATGCAAGAATAAATTGTTTTAAACTGTATTCTTTATTTTCATACCGCTTTAGTTTGTCAAAGCCCTGCTCCATTATTCTAACATGTTCATCATTTAAAAGCAACTTCTTTGAAATACCCAGCTTAAACATTAAATCAAATGAAAGCGGAATAGTTAAAAAACCAAACCCAGCGGAGATGTAAATGCGTTTTGTACCCCAAAAAAGGTTATTCGCAGGAATGGGTCTGTTATTAGCAAAATAGTCTGCTATTTCACTATCTATTCCCAGCCTGTCTTGCAGTATCCTTGATGTTATTACCATTCAGAAGTTTTTGGGTAGTATCCGTATTTAATTCAAGAGATTGTTTGTTGCTTATTGCTGCCAGTGAATCTGTAATTGGCTTTAACAAATCAGGGTGGCCCAAATAAAAATTATAGCTTTTATAAAACTGATCTTTTGAAATTTTATGGTTTGTAAAAATCTGTTGAAACTTCGATTTATTGTTATCAGGTAGATTAAAGGATGTATCTCTCAAACTTAACTCATTATTTACACCATCTGCTATAAACATTTCCATCATTATCTTTTGCATTTTTTCAGGCTGAATGATATTTTTAGGTACATCTTTTTTATTAATGCAAGCTGATAGGAATAAGATAG